>NZ_AXCA01000148.1:0-63692 GCF_000475415.1 Halomonas sp. PBN3
GGTCTGGCGGATCAGCGGGATGTCCACCAGGGTCAGGATCGCCACGGTGATGGTGGCCGCCAGGGTGGCGATGGGCAGGTGGTGCAGCAAGGGGGTGAAGGCCAGCGTCACCCCGCCGATGCCGAGGGCGGCGAAGAGCCCGGCCAGTGGCGTTTGGGCACCGGCCTCGTCGTTGATCACGGTGCGCGAGAGCCCGCCGGTCACCGGCATGCCGGCGGTGAAGGCGGCCGCCAGGTTGGCGCCCCCGAGGCCCACCAGCTCCTGGTTAGGGGAGATGCGCTGGCGGCGCCGGGCGGCGAGCATCTGGGCCATGGAGATCGACTCCACGAAGCCCACCACGCTGATCAGCAGTGCCGGAATCAGCAGCGCCTTCCATATAGAGAGCTCAGGTGTCGGCAGGGTGAGCGGCGGCAGGCCGGCGGGGATGTCGCCGACCACCGCCACGCCCAGCTCGGCAAGGCCTAACTGCCAGCTCAGCAGGGTGGTAGCGACCACCGCCAGCACCGGCGCGCCCCGGGCGATCAGCGACGCGGTGCCGGTGGTAAGGCCCAGTCGCGTAAAGAGTCGCACCCCATGGCGTCGGGAAAGTACCAGGAAAAGCAGGGTGCCGAGTCCCATGGCCAGCGTCGGCCAGTGAAACTGGGAGAGGTTGCCGACCAGGCTTGCGATCAGGTCCAGGGCGTTGTAGCCCCCGGCGTCGATGCCCGCCAGGTGGGCCGACTGGCTGATGGCGATCAGCACCGCCGAGGAGGAGAGGAAGCCGGCGATCACCGGGTGGCTCAGGAAGTTGGCGAAGAAGCCCAGGCGCAGCAGGCCCATGGCCACCAGCATCGCGCCGGAGAGCAGCGAAAGCACCAGCGCCGCCTCGAGGTAGGCGGCGCTGCCGGGGGGGGCCACGCTGGAGAGCGTGGCCCCGGTCATCAGCGCGATGATCGCCACCGGGCCGATCGCTAGGGTGCGACTGGTGCCGAGGATGGCATAGAGCACCGCCGGCAGCAGGCTGGCATAGAGCCCCACCACGGCGGGCAGCCCGGCCAGCAGCGCATAGGCCAACGACTGGGGGATCACCATCACGGTCACGATCACGCCGGCCAGCAAGTCCGCCCCCAGCAGGCGGCGATTGTAGTGGGGCAGCCAGGTGAGTACCGGCAGGTAGCGCTTGAGCATCCATTGCCTGATCGAGTTGGAGGGGTAATGAAGTAGCGCGGCGTGCCAGGCGTCCTATGCGAAAAGGCCGGGGAGGCTCATCGATATCCAGCCTCTTTCTGATGCCGGAATGCCAAGACATGCACCGCCTCAGCGGCTGGCTCGTAGCGGTAAAGAGCCACGTAGCCGGAGTCTCCGAAGGGAATCACCAGTTCACGAAGTTCGGGAATCTCATCGAGCGGCCGGCCAACGTCGGGGGCTGACTCCAGTAGCAGGAAGTGCTGTTCAATGGCCTGCCCGGCCCGACGCGCGGCTTCCCTGGACTTGGTGATGAGGAATCGCCGGCATCGCTCCAGGCCTTCGACGGCGCCTTCGGTAACGATTACTTGTGGCACTCAGGCTTCGCCTTTTCATCTTCGGTGCCCCAGGTGCTCAACCAGGAGCGAACTTCCTGGCCGGTCAGGTGCCGGCCGGTTTCCTGATAGGCCTCCCAGGACGCCAGGGCCTCCTGCTTGAAGCTCTCGCGGGCTTCCTCGCGCTCGACGTACTGCTGGATGGCTTCGAGCATGATCCAGTGCGACGAGCGCCGCCGCTGACTGGCGAGCTGTTTGACGCGATCCTTCAATGCGTCGTCGATCTTGAGTGATGTTGCCATTATCGCTTCCTGTCACTAGGTGATACCTATTACTACCCTAGTGTTGCAGGCGATGCCCGTCAAACGATAGTAGTGCTTGCGTTCAGTGTTGGTTAGCATCGAATGATACCGACAACACCCTCACGACACGCAAGGACACGCCATGCAACGCGAAACCATCGCCCTCCATCACGGCTATGCCCCCGACGACCAGCACGCGGTGGCGGTGCCGATCCACCAGACCACCTCCTTCTCCTTCGACAGCGCCCAGCACGCCGCCGACCTCTTCGACCTCAAGGTCGAGGGCAACATCTACTCGCGGATCATGAACCCGACCTGCGCGGTACTGGAGCAGCGCGTGGCGGCCCTGGAGGGCGGTATCGCCGGGCTGGCGGTGGCCTCCGGCATGGCGGCGATCACCTACGCCATCCAGACCATCGCCGAGGCGGGCGACAACATCGTCTCCATCAGCGAGCTCTACGGCGGCACCTATAACCTCTTCGCCCACACCCTGCCGCGCCAGGGCATCGAGGTGCGCTTCGCCGACAAGGACGACATAGCCGGCCTCGAGGGACTGATCGACTCACGCACCAAGGCGGTGTTCTGCGAGAGCGTGGGCAACCCCTCCGGTAGCGTGGTGGACATGGAGGCGCTGGCCGAGGTGGCGCATCGCCATGGCGTGCCGGTGATCGTCGACAACACCGTACCGACCCCCTTCCTGTGGCGGCCCATCGAGCATGGGGCCGACATCGTCATCCACTCCGCCACCAAGTACATCGGCGGCCACGGCACCACCGTGGGCGGGGTGATCGTCGACTCCGGCAAGTTCCCCTGGGCCGAGCATGCCGAGCGCTTCCCTTTGCTCAACGAGCCGGATGTCTCCTACCACGGTGTCTGCTATACCCGGGACCTGGGCGAGGCGGCCTTCATCGGTCGTGCCCGGGTGGTGCCGCTGCGCAACATGGGGGCCGCGCTCTCCGCCCAGGCGGCATGGCAGCTGCTGCAGGGCCTGGAGACCCTGTCGCTGCGCATCGAGCGCATCTGTGACAACACCCAGCGCATCGCCGAGTACCTGCAGGGCCACGACGCCGTGACCTGGGTCCAGTACGCCGGCCTCGAGTCCCACAAGGACCACGCCCTGGCCAAAAAGTACATGGAGGGTCGCGCCTCCGGCATCCTGAGCTTCGGCATCCAGGGCGGCCGCGAGGCAGGGGCGCGTTTCTACGATGCCCTGGGCATGATCCTGCGGCTGGTCAACATCGGTGACGCCAAGACCTGCTCGTCGATCCCGGCGGCCACTACCCACCGCCAGCTCAACGACGAGGAGCTGGTCAAGGCGGGCGTGACCGCGGACATGGTGCGTCTCTCCATCGGCATCGAGCACGTCGACGATATCATCGCCGACCTCGACCAGGCGCTGGCGGCGAGCCAGGCCTGAGACGTCTCGGGGCCGCTTGCGGCCCCGGTTCCCGCTACTTCCCGGCCGGCTGCGGGGTCTCCCGTGGCCGGCTTTGCCATGCCGACCAGGAATAGAGGGCGAGGCCCGCCCAGATCAGCACGAAGGTGGCCAGCTGCACGCCGGAGAGCGGCTCGCCGAACACCAGCAGGGCGATGAAGAACTGGATGGTGGGGTTGAGGTACATCAAAAACCCCAGGGTCGCCAGGCGCAGGCGCCGGGCAGCTCCGGCGAAGGCGAGCAGCGGCAGGGCGGTGATCACCCCGCTGGCGATCAGCAGCAGGGTGGTGCGCGTGTCACCCAGAAAGTGCGAGAGTTCGGCCTGGGTCAGCCACCCCAGGGTAATCAGCCCCAGCGGCAGCAGCAGCAGGGTCTCCACGAAGAGCCCCGAGAGGCCATCCAGGGGCACCTGCTTGCGCAGCAGGCCATAGGTACCGAACGTGAAGGCCAGCGCCAGGCTGATCCAGGGCAGCTCGCCGAGCATCACCAGCTGCAGGGCGATCGCCAGCGCCGCGAGCCCCACCGCCACCGCCTGCAGGCGGTGCATGGTCTCGCGCAGCACCAGCATCCCCAGCGCCACGTTGACCAGCGGGGTCATGAAGTAGCCGAGGCTCGCCTGGAGCACATGGCGGGTCTCCACCGAGTAGATATAGAGCCCCCAGTTGAAGGCGATCAGCAGTGCACAGCCCAGCACCCGCCCCAGCCGCCGCGGCTGGCCGAGGGCCTCGCGGATCGGCGCCCAGCGCCCGAGCAGGGTGACCAGGCCCACCAGGAAGAGGCAGGACCAAAGCACCCGGTGGATCAGGATCTCGAAGGCGGGCACCCCCTCGAAGAGGGCGAAGAACAGCGGGAAGCAGCCCCACATGGTGTAGGCGGCCAGCCCGAAGATGACGCCCTGGCGGGCTTCCTTGTCGGCGGCGTTGGGCGTGGTGGGCATCGTGGCTCTCGTCAGCGAAACAGCGAGTAACTTAGCAGCCTATTTGCCGCCGGGCCATGGTTCCGGCTGACGGTGTTCGTGCTGTCGGGTAGTCTGGGCGGCAACAGCCACGACGACGAGAGAGGCCGCCATGAGCGAGCTCAGAACGACCCTGGTGCAGTGCGACCTGCGCTGGGAGGACCCAGCCGCCAACTGCCGGATGCTGGAGGAGACCCTGGGCGATCTGGGGGGCAACGACACCGACCTGATCGTGCTGCCGGAGATGTTCGCCACCGGCTTCACCATGAACTCCCGGGAGATGGCCGAGCCCATGGAGGAGAGCCGCACCGTGGCCTGGCTGCGCGAGCAGGCCTGGCAGCGCGGCTGCGTGGTCACCGGCAGCGTGGCGATCGTCGAGCACGGCGACTACTTCAACCGCCTGGTGTGGGCACGTCCCGATGGCTCCATCGCCACCTACGACAAGCGTCACCTGTTTCGCATGGCGGGCGAGCACGAGCGCTACGCCATGGGCCACGAACGGGTCATCGTCGAGCTCAAGGGATTTCGGATCCTGCTCAGCGTCTGCTATGACCTGCGCTTCCCGGTGTGGCTGCGCCAGCAGCCCGGCGAGGGCGAGCACTTCGAGTACGATGCCCTGCTGTGTGTGGCCAACTGGCCGGCCCCGCGTCGCCACCCCTGGCGGGTCCTGCTGCAGGCGCGGGCCATCGAGAACCTGTGCCCGGTGATCGGCGTGAACCGTGTCGGCGAGGACGCCAAGGGACTGCCCTATGCCGGTGACTCCATGCTGGTGGATGCCAGGGGGGAGGCGCTGATCGACGAAGCCGAAGGCACCCCCTTCGTCAAGACCGGCACCCTGTCGCTGGAGGAGCTCCAGCGCTTTCGGGAGAAGTTTCCCGCCTGGCGTGATGCCGACCACTTCGGCCTCGCCGATGGGGTGGGCAGCTGATGCGCCTGGACCGTTTCCTCGCCGAGACCACCGACCTGACCCGTAGCCTGGCCAAGAAGGCGCTGCACCGCGGCGAGGTGAGCGTCGACGGCGAGGTGGTGAAAAACCCCGCCACCCAGGTGGACGCCTCCCATAAGGTGACCTGGAACGGCCAGCCGCTGGCGCTGGTCGGCCTGCGCTACGTGATGCTGTACAAGCCGGCCGGGGTGGAGTGCACGGCGCGCCGGACCCTCTATCCGCGCGCCATCGACCTGATCGCGCTGCCCAAGGTGGAACGCCTGCAGCCGGTGGGGCGCCTGGACGTCGACACCACCGGCCTGGTGCTGCTTAGCGATGACGGCCAGTGGTCCCATCGCGTCACCTCGCCCAGGCACCGTTGCGGCAAGGTCTACCGGGTCACCCTGGCCGACCCGCTGGAAGGCGCCGCCCTCGAGGACGCCATCGCCCGCTTCGCCGAGGGGCTCCTGCTTGATGGCGAGGAGAAGCCGACCCGCCCGGCCGAGCTCGCCATGCGTGCCCCCGAGGTCGCCGAGCTCGTCCTCTATGAGGGCAAGTACCACCAGGTGAAGCGCATGTTCGCCGCCATCGGCCATCACGTGGTCGCCCTGCATCGCGAGTCCATCGGCCCCCTGTCGCTGGGCGAGCTGCCCGAAGGGGAGTGGCGGGAGCTGACCGCCGAGGAGGTGGCCGCTTTCTGAAAGGAAAGGCCACCAGTGTTGATGAATCTCCTGGCGAGGAGTTGCCTTTCTGTCACGGCTTGGTCACATTAAGTATGTTTGATGGACCCGCCAGCCGCCTGTGGCGTGATGCCAGGATGGCTGATCATGATCCCCACTGGACAACAGGTGTTTGATGTCGACCAAGAAGCTACTTCCCGTGATGATGGGTGCCCTGGCGGCGACTCCCGCTTTCGCCGAGACCGAGATCGAGTTCTGGCATGCCATGGGTGGCGCGCTGGGCGAGATGACCGAAGCCATCGTCAGCGATTTCAATGCCTCTCAGGATGACTATCACGTCAATGCCAGCTATCGCGGCAACTACAACGAGACCATGACCGGCGCGATCGCCGCGTTTCGCTCCGGGACACAGCCGGCCATCGTGCAGGTCTACGAGGTGGGTACGGCAACCATGATGGCGGCCGAGGGGGCCGTTTATCCGCTCCACGAGCTGATGGCGACCCATGCCGATGGCTTCGACCCCTCCGATTATCTGGCCAGTGTGGTGGGCTATTACGCCAACGAGAACGGTGACATGCTCTCGTTTCCCTATAACAGCTCGACGCCGGTGCTCTACTACAACAAGGCGGCCTTCGCGGCGGCAGGACTGCCCGACCGAGGCCCACGCACCTGGGAAGAGGTCGAGTCGTTTTCCCGCCAGCTGATGGAGTCGGGAGTCGAGTGCGGCTTCACCACGGCCTGGCAGTCCTGGATCCACCTGGAGAATCTTTCCGCGCGCCATGATGTACCGTTTGCCACCCGTGCCAATGGCTTCGGCGGGCTGGACACCGAGCTTGTCTTCAATGGCGAGCTTCAGCGTCGGCATGTCGAGGCGCTGGGAGAGTGGCAGCAAGAGGGTATTTTCAGCTATAGCGGGCGAACCAACGAAGGCTCGTCCAAGTTCTATAGCGAGGAGTGTGCCATGTACACCGAGTCCTCGGCCGGTTACGCGGGCATCAACGCCAATGCCGACTTCGAGTTCGGTGTCAGCCCCCTGCCATATTGGGGAGAGGTCGTTGACACCCCGCAGAACACCATCATTGGTGGCGCCACCCTGTGGACCCTCGCGGGACATGATGCGGCCGCCTATGAGGCGGTGGCTGCCTTCTTCAGCTACCTGTCGCAGCCTGAGGTCCAGGCCAGCTGGCACCAGCAGTCGGGTTACCTCCCGGTGACCCATGCGGCGGTTTCCCTGACCCGAGACAGCGGCTTTTATGACGAGAACCCGGGCACGGATACCGCCGTCGAGCAGATGACCGCCACCGAGCCTACCGAGAATTCCCGCGGTCTGCGGCTGGGCAACTTCCCCCAGATCCGCGCGATCATCGACGAGTCCCTCGAGTCGGTGTGGAATGGTGAGGCCAGTGCTCAGGAAGCGCTGGATCGAGCGGTCGAGCGTGGCAACGAACAGCTGCGTCGCTTCGAGCAGGCCAACCGGGGCTGACCCGTTGACCTGACTGGTGCGCCCCGTCGCCTGATGCCAGGCGGCGGGGCGATGCGCACGGAGGCAGCTCATGCACGACCAGGCCGTATTCAAGCACCGGCTTCTGCCGATGGTGCTTATCGCGCCGCAGCTGATCATCACCCTGATCTTCTTCATCTGGCCGGCCGGCCAGGCTATCTATCAATCGCTGTTCATCGAGGACGCCTTCGGGTTCTCCCGGGACTTCGTCGGACTCGATAACTTCGTCTACCTGTTGAGCGATCCCGAATACTGGAGCTCGGTACGGGTGACCTTCGTGTTCAGCGGGCTGGTGGCACTGGCCGCGATGGCACTGGCGTTGCTGCTGGCCGCGATGGCCGACCGGGTGATCAAGGGCGCCACGGGGTACAAGACGCTACTGATCTGGCCTTACGCCGTGGCTCCGGTGGTGGCAGCGGTGATCTGGTGGCTGATGTTCAATCCCTCCATCGGCATCATGGCGGCCTTAACCGAGCTGTTCGGCTATCGCTGGAACCATTACGTCAACGGTGGTGAGGCGATGACCGTGGTGGTGATCGCCTCGGCATGGAAACAGATCAGCTACAATTTCATCTTCTTCCTGGCTGGCATGCAGGCCATTCCTCGCTCACTCATCGAGGCCGCCGCCATCGACGGTGCCGGTCCCTTTCGGCGCTTCTGGCAGATCGTCTTTCCGCTGCTGTCACCGGTGGCCTTTTTCTTGCTGGTGGTCAATGTGGTCTACGCCTTCTTCGAGACCTTTGGCGTGATCCATGCGACCACCCTGGGGGGGCCGGGAAATGCCACGCGAACTCTGGTCTACAAGGTCTACGAGGATGGTTTCGTGGGCCTGGACATGGGCAGTTCCGCGGCACAGTCGGTGATCCTGATGCTTCTGGTGATCGGCCTGACGGTACTGCAGTTCAAGTTTGTCGAGAAAAAGGTTCAGTACTGATGGTAGAGAATCGACCCGGGCTGACCCTGCTGCGTCACGCGATATTGATCGCCGGCATCTTGATCATCGGCCTGCCGATCTGGGTGGCGTTGGTGGCGGCGACACACCCTTCCAATGCTTTTGTCTCCGACCTGATGCCGATGTGGTTCGGCGACGTAGGGCTGGCTAACTTCGAACGCGTCCTGACCAACGAGGAGCAGGTGCTGGGGGTCGAGGTATCGGCGTCTTGGATGATGTGGAACAGCTTCATCATGGCAATGGTGATTGCGGTGGGCAAGATCGTGATCTCGATGCTCTCTGCCTTTGCTATCGTCTACTTTCGGTTCCCTCTGCGCCGTACCTGCTTCTGGTTGATCTTCGTCACGCTGATGCTGCCTGTCGAGGTGCGTATCCTGCCCACCTACGAGGTCGTGGCCAGCCTCGGCATGCTCAACAGTTATGCGGGTCTCACGGTTCCCCTGATCGCGAGCGCCACGGCCACCTTCCTGTTCCGGCAGTTCTTCCTGTCGATCCCGAACTCCCTTGCCGAGGCGGCGCGTATCGATGGCGCCGGGCCGTTGAGGTTCTTTCGCGATATCCTGTTGCCGCTGTCGATCAACAACATCGCGGCGCTGTTCGTGATTCTTTTCATTTATGGGTGGAACCAGTACCTTTGGCCGCTGGTGGTGACCACGGATGAGGACTATTACACCATCGTGATGGTGATCAAGCGGCTCATGACCGCCGGCGAGGGCAATGTGCCGTGGAACGTGATCATGACCACCACCGTGCTGGCCATGCTGCCCCCCGTGCTGGTCGTGCTGGTCATGCAGAAGTTCTTCGTACGTGGCCTGGTCGACCAGGAAAAATAGAGGAAGGCGTGACGTGGCAACCGTATCACTGAAGAATATCCGCAAGGTCTACGGCAATGGACACACCGCCATTCACGGACTCAATCTCGATATCGCCGACGGTGAGATGATCGTGCTGGTCGGCCCTTCCGGCTGTGGCAAATCGACTTCCCTGCGCATGGTAGCGGGGCTCGAGACGATCAGCGAGGGTGACCTCTCCATCGATGGTGTGCGGGTCAATGATCTGGAACCGGCCCAGCGGGATATCGCCATGGTGTTCCAGAACTACGCGCTCTATCCCCACATGACGGTGGCCGCCAATATGGGCTATGGGCTCAAGAATCAGGGGCTTCCCAAGGCGGAGATACGCGAGAAGGTGGAGAAGACTGCCAGGGTTCTCGAGATAGAGTCGCTACTTTCTCGCAAGCCCGGCCAGCTGTCGGGTGGACAGCGCCAGCGGGTGGCCATGGGGCGTGCCATCGTGCGAAATCCCAAGGTGTTCCTGTTCGATGAGCCCCTCTCCAACCTGGATGCCAAGCTACGCGTGCAGATGCGTATCGAGATCAAGCGTCTGCAGCGGGAGTTCGGAACCACCGCCATCTACGTCACCCATGATCAGGTCGAGGCCATGACGCTGGCGGACAGGCTGGTGGTGATGAATGCCGGCAGGGTGGAGCAGGTGGGGCCCCCATTGGAGCTGTATGAGAAGCCTGCCACGCGTTTCGTTGCCGCCTTTCTCGGCTCGCCGGGGATGAATTTTGTGCCTGCCGTCGTGGAGGGAGGTCGATTGAGGTTTGCCGATGATCGTAGCGTCGAGATGCCGCGTCATGGCGATGCGAAAGAGGGAACCCGGCTGACCTTGGGGTTTCGGCCTGAGCATCTCGAGGCGTGTGGAGAGGCAGAGGCCGATCTGGTGATGGAGGTGGAGATTGTCGAGCCGCTGGGTGCCGATACACTGCTCTACGGTAGAGTGCCCGGCCATGACGAGCTGCTGATCGCCAAGCACCCCGGCAAGCATCGCCACGACCGAGGCGCCCGAGTGCCCTTGCGGCTGGACCGCCAGCATCTTCATCTCTTCGATGTCGACAGTCAGCGACGGCTCAACGACTAGTGTGAAGGTGTCTCGTCGCCTCTATATTTGGACACACTTCCTGCCTGGCAATATGCTCAGCGGTCTCCGGCCGTTCGCCAAGAGATTGGCGCCTCTGAGGTCGCCGAGCACCAGGTCGCGCTGCGGTCGCGTCCCTGGTACTTGGCCTGGTAGAGCGCCTTGTCGGCGAGCCTCAGCAGGGCGATGGGCTCCCGGGCGTGACAGGGATAGGTGGCCACGCCGCAGGAGAGAGTGATCATCGGCAACGACAGCCCGCCATGCTGCAGCCGGAGCCGCCTCGGAAACCCGTCGGGAGGTGGCGACGCGCCGAGTATAGCCGAGGGTTGGTGCCTCAGTCCCCGCCCCGAATGGGCGCTGCTTCCACGTTAGTGGCCAGGCCCGCCGCGGCCACCAGCGACCGGGTGTAGTCGCTGCGCGGCCTGGCCAGCACCTCGAGGCAGTCGCCTTCCTCGACCACCTCGCCCTCCTTGAGCACCAGGATGCGATGCGCCATGGCGCGCACCACGGCGAGGTCGTGGCTGATGAACAGGTAGCTGAGCCCGCGCCGGGCCTGGAGGTCGCGCAGCAGTGCCACCAGCTGCTTCTGGACGGTGCGGTCCAGCGCCGAGGTGGGTTCATCCAGTACCAGCAGCTCCGGTTCGAGGATGATGGCGCGGGCCACGGCGATGCGCTGGCGCTGGCCGCCGGAGAATTCGTGGGGATAGCGTCCGGCACAGTCCTCGGGCAGGCCCACCTCGCGCAGGGTAGCGGCGACCCGCCGCCTGATTTCCGGCTCGCCAAGCTCGGGGTGGTGGAAACGCAGCCCCTCGCTGACGATCTCCGAGACCGGCAGGCGCGGGGAGAGCGAGCCGAAGGGGTCCTGGAAGACGATCTGGGCGCGCTGGCGCATGCGCCGCAGCGGCGCCCCGCCGAGGGTGTCGAGGCGGGTGTCACCCAGGGTGATCTCGCCGCGGCTCTCCACCAGGCGCAGGAGGGCCTGGGCCAGGGTGGTCTTGCCGGAGCCGGACTCGCCGACGATGCCCAGCGTCTCGCCACGGCCGAGGGTCAGCGACAGCGGTCGTACCGCCTCGAAGGCGGGGGGGCGCTTCATCAGCAGCCGCTTGGGACGCTGGAAGCGCACGCCGAGCCCCTTGGCGGAAAGCAGCGTCGCCGGGGCGCTCACCGGGGCGGGGCGCCCCTCGGGCTCGGCCGCCAGCAGGGTGCGGGTGTAGGCGCTCTGCGGGGCGTCGAAGACCCGTGCCACGGGGCCGCTCTCCTGCTCGCGGCCCTGGTAGAGCACGCAGACGCGATCGGCGTGGCGGCGCACCAGGTTGAGGTCGTGGGTGATGAAGAGCATGCCCATGCCGTGGCGATCGCGCAGCTCGGCGAGCAGGGCGAGGATCTCCTGCTGCACGGTGACGTCCAGCGCCGTGGTGGGCTCGTCGGCGATCAGCAGGGCGGGGTCGTTGGCGATGGCCATGGCGATCATCACCCGCTGGCGCTGTCCCCCGGAGAGCTGGTGGGGCCAGGCGTCGGCGAGCTCCTCGGGGCGCGGCAGCTTCACCTGGGCCAGCAACTCGATGACCCGGGCCCGCGCCGCCCGGCCGGCGAGGCCTTGGTGCAGGCGCAGGGTCTCGCCGATCTGCTTGCCCACGGTGTGCAGCGGGTTGAGCGAGGTCATCGGTTCCTGGAACACGAAGCCGACCCGGCCACCGCGCAGCCCCTGCCACTCCCGGCCCTTGAGGCGCGAGAGGTCGGTGTCGCCCAGGAAGCGGCCGCCGCTGACGCCGGCGTTGCCCGGCAGCAGGTCCATGGCCCCCAGGGCGGTGACCGACTTGCCGGAGCCGGATTCGCCCACCAGCGCCAGGGTCTCGCCGCGTCCCACCCTGAGCGAGAGGCGGTCCACCACGCTGACGCCATCGAAGGCGACGGAGAACTCCTCCAGGCGCAGCAGGTCAGGCATCGGCGGGACTCCTGTGTGGTTCCGGGGCCGGCGCGGCGTGCTGGATATGGCGCGGGTCGAAGGCGTCGCGCAGCCCCTCGCCGATGAACACCAGCAGCGAGAGCATCAGCGACAGGCTGACGAAAGCGGTGATGCCGAGCCAGGGGGCGTGCAGGTTGTTCTTGCCCTGGGCCACCAGCTCCCCCAGCGACGGCGAGCCCGGGGGCAGGCCGAAGCCCAGGAAGTCCAGGGCGGTGAGGGTGGTGATGGCGCCGGTGAACAGGAAGGGGATGAAGGTCAGGGTGGCGACCATGGCGTTGGGCAGCACATGACGCCACATGATCAGCCGCGGGGGCAGCCCCATGGCCCGGGCGGCGCGCACGTACTCCAGGTTGCGGGCGCGCAGGAACTCGGCGCGTACCACGTCGATCAGGCCCAGCCAGGAGAACAGCAGCATGATGCCCAGCAGCCACCAGAAGCCCGGCTGCACGAAGCTGGCCAGGATGATCAGCAGGAAGAGCACCGGCAGCCCCTGCCAGATCTCGGTCAGGCGCTGGCCGATCAGGTCGGTCTTGCCGCCGAAGTAGCCCTGGATGCCGCCCACCAGCACCCCCAGGGCCAGCGAGCCCGCGGTGAGCACCAGGGCAAACACCACCGAGAGGCGAAAGCCGTAGATCACCCGCGCCAGCACGTCGCGCCCCTGGTCATCGGTGCCCAGCCAGTGGCGGCCATCCGGCGGTGCCGGCGAGGGCCGCATCATCTGCATGTCCAGGGTCTGGTAGGAGAAGGGCACCGGTGGCCACAGCGCCCAGCCGTGCTCGGCGATCTGCGCCTGGACGAAGGGGTCGTGGTAGTCGGCGGTGGTGGGCAGGAAGCCGCCGAACTCGGTCTCCGGGTAGTCGACCAACAGCGGCACGTACCACTCGCCCTGGTACTGCATCACCAGTGGCTTGTCGTTGGCGATCAGCTCGGCGGCGAGGCTCACCACGAACAGCGCGGTGAACAGCCACAGCGACACCCAGGCGCGGCGGTTGGCGCGAAAGACCCGCAGGCGGCGGCGGGTGATGGGCGAGACGCGCCCGGCCAGGCAGGCGAACGATAGGGCCATCGGCTCAGGACTCCCGTGTCTCGAAGTCGATGCGCGGGTCGACCCACACATAGGTCAGATCGGAGACCAGCTTGAGCAGCAGCCCGATCAGGGTATAGAGGAAGAGGGTGCCGAAGATCACCGGGTAGTCGCGCTGCATCACCGCCTCGAAGCCGAGCAGCCCGAGCCCCTCCAGGGAGAAGATCACCTCGATCAGCAGCGAGCCGGTGAAGAAGATCGACACCAGCGCCCCGGGCAGGCCGGCGATGATGATCAGCATGGCGTTGCGAAAGACGTGGCCGTAGAGCACGCGCCGGTCGCTGGCGCCCTTGGCACGAGCGGTGAGCACGTACTGCTTGTGGATCTCGTCGAGGAAGCTGTTCTTGGTCAGCATGGTCAGGGTGGCGAAGCTGCCGATGGTCATGGCGATCACCGGCAGGGTGATGTGCCAGGCGTAGTCCTTGACCTTGCCCCAGGTGGAGAGGTCATCGAAGTTGGGCGAGGTGAGCCCGCGCAAGGGGAAAAGGTCCCAGTAGCTGCCGCCGGCGAACAGCACCACCAGCAGGATGGCGAAGAGGAAGCCGGGGATGGCGTAGCCGACGATCACCAGCCCCGAGGTCCAGACATCGAAGCGCGAGCCGTGGGTCAGCGCCTTGTGAATCCCCAGCGGGATGGAGATCAGGTAGACCAGCAGGGTGGTCCAGAGCCCCAGCGATATCGATACCGGCAGGCGCTCGATCATCAGATCGATCACCGGCCGGTCGCGGAAGAAGCTCGTGCCGAAGTCGAAGGTGGCGTAGTCGGCCAGCATGCCCAGGAAGCGCTCGTGGGCCGGCTGGTCGAAACCGAACTGCGCCTCGAGCTGTTCGATGAAGCGCGGGTCGATGCCGCGGGCACCGCGCGAATCGTTCTGCACCACCACCTCGCCGCCGCCGGTATCCAGACGGGTGCTGGCCATGGCGTCGGCCCCCTGGAAGCGGGCCAACATCTGGTCGATGGGCCCCCCCGGGGCGGCCTGCACGATGATGAAGTTGAGCAGCATGATCCCTAGCAGGGTGGGGATCATCAGCAGCAAGCGACGCAGGACATAGCGACCCATGGCTTAGGGGCCTCCGTGCTGGCGACGTTCGATGAAGGCCGCCCGCTCGGGGTCGACCCACCAGGCGGCCATGTCCATGCCGTAGGCGGGGCCTGGCTCGGGCCAGCCGAACTTGTCCCATACCGCAATACGCGTCTCCCCGGAATGATAGTGGGGGATGACGATGTGCAGGTGCAGCAGGACGCGGTCCAGCGCCCGGGCCAGGGTGTTGAGCTCCTCGCGGCTGTCGGCCCGGATCAGTTGGGCCACCAGGTCGTCCACCGCCGGGTGGTCGAGCCCCATGAGGTTGCGGCTCTGGGGCACCTCAGCGAAGTCGCCGGTCCAGAACTCGCGCTGCTCGTTGCCGGGGTTGTTGGACTGGGGGAACTGGCCGATCACCATGTCGAAGTCGAAGTCGCGCAGGCGGTTGAGGTACTGGTTGATGTCGACGATGCGGATGCGCCCCTGGATGCCGAGGCGCGCCATGTTACGCAGCATCGGCTGGACCACCCGCTCCAGGCCGGTGTCGTAGAGCAGCACCTCGAGGGTCAGCGGCTCGCCCGTCTCGCCGTCCACCAGGCGTCCATCGTCGACCCGGTAACCCGCCTCGCGCAGCAGTGCGAGGGCCCGGCGCAGTCGCTCGCGCAGGGCGTCAGGCTGCTTCAGAGGGACCGGTTCGGTGAAGACCGCCTCGGGGAGCTGGTCTCGCCAGGGGGCCAGCACCTCGAGTTCGGCGTCGCTGGGTAGCCCCTCGGCGGCCATCTCGGAGTTCTGGAAGAAGCTCTCGGTGCGGCGGTAGGCGTCGTAGAAGATATTGGCGTTGAGCCAGGGGAAATCGAAGGTCAGCGCCAAGGCCTCGCGCACGCGCCGGTCCTGGAACTTGTCCTTGCGCAGGTTGAAGACGAAGGCCTGCATACGAGCCGGTTGGCCGTCCGGCACCGTGACCTTCCTCACCAGGCCCTCCTCGAAGGCAGGGAAGTCGTAACCGATCGCCCAGGTGGCGGCCCGCGCGTCGATGCGGAAGTCCAGCTGGCCCGCCTTGAAGGCCTCCCAGGCGATGTCGCGGTCCCGGTAGTAGTCATAGACCAGGCGGTCGATGTTGTGGCGACCGCGGTTCACCGGCAGGTCACGCCCCCAGTAGTCGGGGTCACGCTCATAGACGATGCGCCGCCCCGGGTCGACCTCGGCGATGCGGTAGGGACCGGAACCGGGGTGGGCCTCGAGGGTCGGCGAGGTGAAGTCGCGGTCTTCCCAGTAGTGCTTCGGCAGCACCGGCAACTGACCGACGATCAAGGGCAGCTCCCGGGAGTGGGTCGAGGCGAAGTCGAAGCGCACGGTATCGGCATCCAGTGCGGTCACCGCCTCCACGTCGGCGTAGTAGGCGCCATAGAAGGGGTTGCCCTGCTCGGTGAGCAACTCGAAGCTGAACACCACGTCCTCGGCCGTCACCGGTTCGCCATCCTGGAAGCGTGCCTGGGGGCGCAGGTCGAACTCCACCCATTCACGCCCGGGATCCAGGCGGATGCCCTCGGCGAGCAGGCCGTAGAGCGAGAAGGGCTCGTCGGGATTGCCGGCTAGCAGGGTGTCGTAGATCTGCGAGACATCGGCGGCGGGGGTGCCGCGGATGATGAAGGGGTTGGTGGAGTCGAAACTGCCGCCTACCGCGGCCTGAGTCAGGGTGCCGCCGGCAGGCGCCTCGGGGTTGACGTAGGGGAAGTGGGGGAACCCCTCCGGCAGCGCCGGCTCGCCGTAGAGCGCCAGGCCGTGCACCGTGGGCACCGCCTCCCTGGGAGGCGAGGCGTCCGGCAGCTGGGCGCCGGCAAGCGGCGTCATCAGGCTGAGCAAGAGGAGGGTGACGGCGGCGAGCCGGCGTGTCGGTCGTGGCATCCTTGACATCCCGTGTCGACATCGACGCCGGCCCTTGCCGGCGCCGCTCCTAAGGTGTCAGCGGTGAGCGAGAAAGACAAGACCCACCGCCGACCCACGCCAGGCCTCGCCTCACCGGGAGGCGAGGCTGCGGGTCGGCAGCGCCAGGCTCTGGCCGGGGCGGATCAGGCTGCCGGAGAGGCCGTTGGCCTGGCGGATCTCGTCGACGCTCACCCCCTGGCGGGCGGCGATGGCGGCCAGGGTATCGCCCCGGCGTACCACGTAGCGGTCGTCGCCGGTCCCGGCGGAGGCGGGCGCCTCCAGGCGGGCCATGAGCTCATCAGCGCGCTCGGTGGGCACCAGCAGCACGCGGCCGCGGCCCGGCGGTACCACGCCGCCGGTGGCGGCGGGGTTGAGCTCGGCCAGCGTCTGGTGGGGCACGCCCGCCAGGCGGGCCGCCTCGTCGAGGCGCAGCGGCTGGCGGACCGGGACCTTGGCGAAGGCCGGGGCGTCCTCGATCTCGGGCAGGGCGACCTGGTACTCGTCAGGGTTGGCGATGATGGCGGCGATCGCCTTGAGCTTGGGCACGTAGTCCATGGTCTCGTCGGGCAGCGAGAGGCTCCAGTAGTCGCCGCTCTTGCCCTCGGCCAGCGCCTGGCGGCGCGCCCGGTTCACGGTGCCCGCGCCGGCGTTGTAGGCCGCCAGGGAGAGCTGGATGTCGCCGTCGTACCACTGCTCCGCCTGTCCCTCGATGTAGTCCAGGGCGGCGTTGGTGGAGGCCACCACGTCCAGGCGACCGTCGTAGCCGCGTTGGCGAGAGAGGCCCAGGGCGTCACCGGTGCGCGGCATGAACTGCCACAGGCCGGCGGCGCCGCGGTGGGAGCGAGCACCCGGGTCGAAGGAGCTTTCGACGAAGGGGATCAGGGCGATCTCGCCCGGCAGACCGCGCTCCTCGACCTTTTCGATGATCCAGGCAAGCCAGGGACGGGCGCGCTCGGTGATCTCGGCGATGTTGTGGGGCGCCTGGCGGTAGTGGTCGATCCACGCCTGCACCCGGGGCCTGTCGATGCCGTCCTGCCACTCGAGGCGGCTTCTGAGCCGGCTCCAGGCGTCACGGGGCTCCAGCGCCAGGGCATCCCAGAAGTGGCGAGCCAGCCCGTAGGGGGAGGGCTGGGCCACCTGGCGGGCCTCGATGCCGGCGGTGGCGCGGCGCTCCAGGGTGGAGGCCTGGCTCTGCATGCCGGCGCTCATCAAGGCGCCAAGTAGCGCGGCGCTGCTGGCGAAGGCGAATAGCCTGCGGCGGGTGGTGTGGTAGGTCATCCGGTCGTGTTCCTCCATGGCGCGTGGTGGCCCTCCGGCGTGGCCGGACGGCCGGTGGCGTCCAGGGATCGAGTTCAGAAGGTGTCCTTCCAGGCGCGCAGGGTGGCGAAGGTCGCCTCGTCGCTGTCGACGTCGCCATGGGCCGAGGCGGCCTGGCGCACGCCGGCATCCGCCACGCGCAGGAAGGGGTTGATGCGTTTCTCGCGGGCCAGGGAGGTGGGCAGCGTGGGGCGCTCGAGCTCCCTGGCGCGCTGGCACTCCGCCATGGCCTGGGCCACGTCCGGGTTGTGGGGGTCGGCCGCCTGGGCGAAGCGCAGGTTGGCCAGGGTGTATTCATGGGCGGCGAACACCAGGGTGTCGTCCGGGAGGGCGGCGAGCTTGCCGAGCGAGGCATGCATCTGCGCCGGGGTGCCCTCGAACAGCCGGCCGCAGCCGGCGCTGAACAGGCTGTCGCCGCCGAACAGCAGCGGGGGGATGCCCGCGGTGAAGAAGGCGATATGGTCCAAGGTATGCCCCGGCACCGCGATCACCTCGAACAGCCGCCCCATGACGCGAACCTCGTCGCCCTCTGCCACCGGGGTGTCGATACCCTCGATGGCGTCGTTGTCGGGGCCGATCACCCGGGGCGAGTAGCGCTTGACCAGCTCGCCCAGGCCCCCGGTGTGATCCGGGTGGTGGTGGGTGATCAGCACGCTCGCAAGCGTGAGTCCTTCGCGCTCCAGCAACTCGATGACCGGGGTGGCGTCGCCGGGATCGACCACGCAGACCTCGGGGCTCGTGTCCTGGCGCAGAAGCCAGATATAGTTGTCGCTAAACGCGGGAATCGGTGTCACGCTCAACATGGGCGGCTGTCCTGAGTGGGCATGAACGGTTCGCAAAATCCGCCCAATATGAAGAGACGGGAGAGGCATGTCAACCGAGACCAGCGCCCAGCGCCTGGCCGCCCTGGTTCGCGAGGGGCGTCGCTTCTGGTCCACGCCGGAGGGACAGGCCTTGCGCCATGCCGAGCGGGCTTGCCTGGGGCCCGCCTGTGAGCGGCTGTTCGGCGCCCACAGCCTGGAGCTCGGCTACGCTGGCCTGCTGGAGGACATGTGCCCGGTGCGTCATCACCTGGCATGGGCGCCGACCCGCGAGCTGGCCACGGGCCCCTCGACCCTGGTCTGCGTCCCCGAGGCGTTGCCGCTCCCCGATGGCTGCCTCAGCCTGGTGGTGGTGCATCACCTGCTGGAGGTGGCGCCCGACCCCCATCACCTGCTCCAGGAGGCGGCACGGGTTACCGCCGACACCGGCAAGCTGATCCTGTTCGGCTGGATGCCGTTCTCCGCGGGCGGCCTCGCGCGGCTCTCGCCGGCGCGGCGACGGCGACTGCCGTGGGCCGGCCAGTGGCGCTCGCCGCGTCGCCTGCGCGACTGGCTGGCGTTTGTCGACTTCGAGATCGAGCGGGTAGACTACTGCGGCTTTCACCTGCCCGGCCGGCCGCCCGGCAATGCGCTGCTGGAGACCCTGGGACGTCGCCACAACCTGGCGCTGGGTGACAGCTACATGATCCAGGCCTGCCGGCGCCCACAGCTGGCCCAGCGCCAGGGCAGCCGGCTGCGCTTCGCTGCCCCGCTGGGCGGGCCGTCGCTGGGCGCCACGCGCCTGGAGCCCGGTCGGGCCGTTCGTCGTGAGAGCCCGTCGGCGGAGAAGGAAGCGAGAGGTTGAGTCACGCCGACCCCGGCGAGCGCGCGTCGATCCTTCGCCTGGCTTCGGCGGCCACGACCCACCAGCACGGCACCGCGCCGGAACACACTGTATAAGGAGGGCGCATGCGCCAGATCGTTCTCGACACCGAGACTACCGGCATCGACCCCCGCGAGGGCCATCGCCTGATCGAGATCGGCGCGGTGGAGATGGTCAATCGGCGCCTGACCGGGCGCAGCTATCACCAGTACATCAATCCCGAGCGCCCCATCGAGGAGGAGGCGATCTCGGTCCACGGCATCACCAACGAGCGCGTCGCCGACGAGCCGGTGTTCGCCGAGGTGGCCGACGCCTTCTGGGCCTTCATCGAGGGGGCGGAGCTGGTGATCCACAACGCCCCCTTCGACGTCGGCTTCATCGACCACGAGCTGACCAGGCTCAACCGCGTCCGCGGCGAGCCCACGTTGGGGCCGGTGGCCGAGCACTGCCGCATCCTGGATACCCTGCAGCTGGCCCGGGATAAGCATCCCGGCCAGCGCAACAGCCTTGACGCCCTGTGCAAGCGCTACGAGATCGACAATGGCCACCGCGTGCTGCACGGCGCGCTGCTCGACGCCGAGATCCTCGCCGACGTCTACCTGGCGATGACCGGTGGCCAGACCGCGCTGCTGCTCGATCCCGGCGCCGCCAGCGAGGGCGGCGGGGCGCGTGGCATCCAGCGCCGCCCGGTGGCGCTTGAGCCCGGCCGGCTGGCCGTCACCGCCCCGAGCGAGGCGGAGCTCGATGCCCATCGCCAGAAGCTGGCGCGGATCCGCGAGTCGGCGGGGGAGTGCCTGTGGGATGGCGTCGAGGGGATTCCCCACTGATGCTGCGACGTGACCTGCCGCTGGAGCACCCGACGGGGCGCGTGATTCGCCTGGCCGAGGGGCGCATCGTCCCGGCGCCGGATGGCGGGGTGTTGCAGCCGGCGATGCCCTGGACGGCGGCGATGCAGCCGCTGGCCTACTGGCACGAGGAGCCGGTGGCGCTCAGCCTGGAGGAGCGCGCCGGCGATGACTGGCCGGCCGGAAGCGATTGGCTCGCCCGCCTGCCCGAGTCACACTTCCCGCTGGTCTCGACGGCGCTCCAGGTCGGTGCCTGGCTGCGCGACCACCGCTTCTGCGGGCGCTGTGGTGCCCCGGCGGAGCGTCTCGACGCCGAGTTCGCCATGCATTGCCATGCCTGCGGGCATCGCAACTACCCGCGCATCTCGCCGTGCATCATCACCCTGGTGACCCACGGCGATGCCCTGCTGCTGGCGCGCAGCCCGCGCTTCCCGCCGGGGCGCTACTCGACCCTGGCCGGCTTCATCGAGCCGGGGGAGAGCGCCGAAGAGGCGGTGCGTCGGGAGATCTTCGAGGAGGTCGGTCTCGCCGTGGGGCGTATCCGCTACTTCCGCAGCCAGCCCTGGCCCTTCCCCCACTCGCTGATGCTGGGTTTCTTCGCCGAGGCGGCCAGCCGCCGGATCCGCATCGATGGCGAGGAGATCGTCGATGCCGCCTGGTTCTCCCCGCACCGGCTGCCGGCGCTGCCGCCGCTCTACTCCATCTCGCGGGCGCTGATCGAGACCCACCTGGCCGAGGTGGCGGCACGCTAGCCGGCGGGCGGGGCAAGGTGCCCCGCCTGCCGCGGCCTCAGCCTTCCGGGAAGAGGCGGGTCAGCTGGGTAGCCAGCATGACGTTGCCGGTGGCCTTGAGCTTGCCGGTCATGAAGGCGGTCATGCCGTTGACCTCGCCGCTCATCAGCCCCTTGAGGGTATCGGTGCTCATACTCAGGCTGACGGAGGGATCCTCGTGCTCCCCCTCCTCGACGGCGAGCTCGCCGTCCCGGATCACTAGGTAGTGGCTGGCGGCGTCATCGAAGTGGAACTGGAAGACCTCGTCCATGCCGCTGGCGGCCTGGGGGTCGAAGCGGGCGACCAGGGTGTCGAGGGTGGACTGGCTCATGGTGCGGGGCTCCTGATGGGACGGGTGAGAGCGCGAGGGTATTTCAAACAACTGTTTCAATCAAGCGGGCCGGCGCCACGCCCAGCGGTGGCCGGCCGACGAGACCTGTGAGGAGGCAAGATGGGTGAGTGGCTTTCGGATTTCGGCATGTTCCTGGCGCAGCTGCTGAGCCTGGCGGTGATCGTCGGGCTCGCTGTCGTGGTGGCGGCCCGGCTGCGCGGCGAGGGCGGTGACGAGGCGCGACTCAAGGTCGAGGAGCTCAACCGCCGGCGGGGCGCCCGCACCCGCCGCCTGCGCTTGGCGGCCAGCGAACCCGGTGCACGCAAGCGGCTTGCCAAGGCGTTTCGTCGCGAGGACAAGCGCCAGACCAAGGCCGGCAAGGGCCGGTCGGGAAAGGCAGGGGGCGACGGCGATGAGGGCGAGGCGCGTCCCGCCACCCTGTGGCTGCTGGACTTCCATGGTGACATCAGGGCCAGCGGCACCGGGCGCTTCGCCGAGGAGGTCTCGGCGGTGATCTCCGCCGCCGAGCCCGGCGATGAGGTGGTGGTGCGCCTGGAGTCCGCCGGCGGCCTAGTGCATGCCTACGGCCTCGCCGCCGCCGAGCTGGATCGCCTGCGCGAGGCGGGGCTCACCACCACCGTCTGCGTCGACAAGGTGGCCGCCAGCGGCGGCTACCTGATGGCCTGCGGCGCGGACAGCGTGCGCGCCGCGCCGCTCGCCGTGCTGGGTTCCATCGGTGTGGTCGCCCAGGTGCCCAATGTCCATCGCCTGCTCAAGCGCCACGACATCGATGTGGACGTGCTCACTGCCGGCCGCTACAAGCGCACCCTGACGGTGCTGGGCGAGAACACCGAGGAGGGGCGCGAGAAGTTCGTCGAGGACCTCGAGCGCACCCACGAGCTCTTCAAGCGCCACGTCGCCGAGCGTCGCCCGGGGCTGGACATGGAGGCGGTCGCCACCGGCGAGATCTGGTATGGCAGCGAGGCGCTGGAGAAGGGGCTGATCGATGCCCTGGGCACCAGCGAGGCCTACCTGGTGGAACGCATGGCGTCGACGCGGGTGATACGGGTGCGGCTAGAGCCGCCGCGGCGACTGGGGGAGCGCCTCAGTCTGGCGGTCGCGGCCGGGGTGGAGCGCGCCCTGTTGCGTGGTGCCGAGGCGTTGGATGCCAGCCGCTGGCTGAAGCGCTAGGAGGGCAGGGCGGTCAGCCCTGGGCCAGGCCGAGCTCCACCAGGGTGGCGATGATGCGGCGGGCACTCTCGCCCTGCAACGAGTAGTAGATGGTCTGGGAGGCGCGGCGGGTAGTGACCAGCTCCTCCCGGCGCAGGATGGCCAGGTGCTGGGAAAGGGCTGACTGGCTCAGCGCCAGGTGGCCATTGAGCTCGGTGACGGACATCTCGCCGTCGTCGAGCAGGCACAGGATTCGCAGCCGGTTGTCGTTGGCCATGGCCTTGAGCAGGGCGGTGGCGCGGTCGATGGCGCCGCCCCCCTCGATGAGTCGTGCTGCCTCGCTGCTCGGCGTGTGCATGGGCCCTCCCCGCGCTGACGGTGGTGTCGGGCGGACGCGTTCGCCTGCCCGTATATTGTGGTTTCCTCAAGCATAGCCCAGGCCCGCGTTGCCGTGTGCGTTGATTTGGCGTCTTTCGGCGTGCTTCCTCGTCCTGGTTGTTGACAATAACGCTACAAGCCTTGCGCCTTTCGTCGCAAATTAGCCTATCGTATGAGGGTAACTCGGCAGCGGTGCTTTACAGTGTCAACAATCACTCGTCACCGGACCGCGACAGGAACCCCATGAGCCGCTATACCGACGAATTCCGCCGTTCCATCGACCATCCCGAGGCGTTCTGGGCCGAGCAGGCCCGGCGCATCCCCTGGTTCAAGGCGCCCGAGCGCATCCTCGAGTACGACGAGGCCAACCATGCCCGCTGGTTCGCCGACGGCGAGCTCAACATCGCCCACGCCGCCCTCGACCACCATGTCGAGCAGGGACGCGGCGACCAGCCGGCTCTCTACTGGGACTCCCCGGTCACCGACAGCAAGCGCACCCTGACCTTCCGCGAGATGCGCGACCAGGTGGCGAGTTTCGCCGGCGCGCTGCGCGACCTCGGTGTGGAGAAGGGCGACCGGGTGGTGATCTACATGCCCATGGTGCCCGAGGCGCTGGTGGCCATGTACGCCTGTGCCCGCCTGGGGGCCGTGCACTCCGTGGTGTTCGGCGGCTTCGCCCCCCATGAGCTGGCGGTGCGTATCGAGGACGCCACGCCCAAGGTGGTGGTCGCCGCCTCCTGCGGCGTCGAGGTCAACAAGGTGCTGCCCTACAAGCCGATCGTCGATGCCGCCATCGAGCAGAGTGCCCATAAGCCGGATGCCTGCGTGGTGTTCCAGCGCGAGCAGCATGTCGCCGAGCTGGGTGCGCGGGACCACGACTGGGCCACCCTCGTCGCCAAGGCCGAGCCTGCCGACTGTGTGCCGGTCAAGGGGACCGATCCCCTCTATGTGCTCTACACCTCCGGTACCACCGGCAAGCCCAAGGGCGTGGTGCGCGACACCGGCGGCTATGCGGTGGCGCTGGCCTACTCCATGGACGTGATCTACGACGTCGACCCCGGCGAGGTGTTCTTCTCCGCCTCCGACGTTGGTTGGGTGGTGGGCCACTCCTACATCGTCTATGCGCCGTTGCTGCGCGGGGCCACCTCGGTGGTCTACGAGGGCAAGCCGGTCAAGACCCCGGATGCCGGCGCCTTCTGGCGCCTGATCGAGGAGTATCGGGTCAAGAGCTTCTTCACCGCCCCCACCGCCTTCCGCGCGATCAAGAAGGAGGATCCGGACGGCAAGCACCTGGCGAACTACGACATCTCCAGCCTCAAGGCGCTGTTCCTGGCCGGCGAGCGGCTGGACCCGCCGACCTTCCACTGGCTGGATGACCTGCTCGAGGTGCCGGTGATCGACCACTGGTGGCAGACCGAGACCGGCTGGCCGATCGCCGCCAACCTGCACGGCCTGGAGCCGATGCCCACCAAGGCGGGCAGCGCCACCGTGCCGGTGCCTGGCTTCGACGTGCAGATCCTTGACCGCGAGGGTGAACCGATGGGCCCCATGGAGCAGGGCAGCGTGGTGATCAAGCAGCCCATGCCGCCCGGCTGCCTGGTGGGCGTGTGGGGCGATCCTCAGCGCTTCCATGCGGCCTACATGGCGGCCTTCCCGGGCTACTACCTGACCGGTGACGGCGGCTATATCGACGAGGATGGCTACCTGTTCATCATGGGTCGCACCGATGATGTCATCAACGTGGCCGGCCACCGTCTCTCCACCGGCGAGATGGAGGAGGTCGTGGGGGCCCACCCGGCGGTGGCCGAGTGCGCGGTGATCGGCATCCACGACGCCCTCAAGGGACAGCTGCCGGTCGGCCTGGTGATCCCCAAGGATGGCTTCGACGGCCGCGAGGTGGAGCTCGAGGAGGAGCTGATCGCGCTGGTGCGGGACAAGATCGGCCCCATCGCCTGCTTCAAGCAGGTGCTGGTGGTGGACCGCCTGCCCAAGACCCGTTCCGGCAAGATCCTGCGCAAGCTGCTGCGCAACATCGCCGACGGCAAGGAGTTCGGGATCCCCTCTACCATCGATGACCCGGCGAGCCTGGAGGAGGTCCACGACGCCATGAAGGCACGCGAGGTGGGGGCCGCCCACGAGGCCCGCCAGGTCTGAGCCTGCCTGCCGTCTGCCTCACGCCGCGCCGCCCTTGGGGGCGGCGCGGCGCGTTTGCGGGGCAGGGCGCATGGCCAGTCGGCGGTCGAGCCCGTATAATGCGCCGCGCCGGCGACCGCCGGCCCCGACGTTCAAGAGGGTTCCCTCACCCCTCCCGCAAAAAAGGATCCGAGATGTTCGTGCTCTCCCCGCTACAGTATCGCCGCTGCCTGGCGCTGCTCATCACCTTCCATATCGCCATCATCGCCGCCAGCAACTATCTGGTGCAGCTACCCTTTACCCTGTTCGGCTTCCATACCACCTGGGGTGCCTTCAGCTTCCCGTTCATCTTCCTGGCCACCGACCTGACCGTGCGCCTGTTCGGCAAGGAGCCGGCGCGGGCCATCATCATGCGGGTGATGCTGCCGGCGCTGGTGATCTCCTACGCCGTCTCGGTGATCTTTCCCCGTGGCAGCTTCGCCGGGCTGGAGGCGCTGGGGGAGTGGAACCTGTTCGTCGCCCGCATCGCCGTGGCCAGCTTCATGGCCTACGTGCTGGGGCAGCTGCTCGACGTCCACGTCTTCGATCGCCTGCGCCGCCTGCGCGCCTGGTGGGTAGCGCCGGCGCTCTCCACGGTGGTCGGCAACCTGGCCGACACCTTCGCCTTCTTCTCCATCGCCTTCCATCGCAGCCCCGACCCGTTCATGGCGGCCAACTGGCTGGAGATCGCCGCGGTGGACTACGTCTGCAAGCTGGTCATCAGCCTGCTCTTCTTCCTGCCTCTCTACGGCGTGCTGCTGGCCTGGCTGAGCCGTCGGCTGGTGGCCGTCACCGGCCGCGAGGACGTGGCGCCCGAGGTGGCCCGCGCCCGCTCCTGATCCCCTGAACGAGGTGTTGCCCATGTCGATCGAGCTCAACCATCTGGATACCGGCGGCGAGGGCGTGCCGCTGGTGGTGATCCACGGCCTGTTCGGCAGCGCCGACAACTGGCGCTCTCACCTCAAGGCGTGGGAGGGGCGGCGGCGAGTGATTGCGGTCGACCTGCGCAACCACGGCCGCTCGCCCCATGCCGAGGGGATGGGCTACACGGCGATGGCCGAGGACGTGGCGGCGCTGCTGGATCGGCTCGAGATCGCGCGCTGCCACCTGCTGGGCCACTCCATGGGCGGCAAGGTCGCCATTAGCCTGGCGCGCCTGGCGCCCGAGCGCATCGCCTCGCTGATCGTCGCCGATATCGCCCCGGTGGCCTACGGCCACGACCACGACAGCGTCTTCGCCGCTCTGCGTCGCGTGGAGGCCGGAGCGCCGACCAATCGTCGCGAGGCCGATGCGCTGCTCGCCGAGCACGTCGCCGAGAAGCCGGTGCGCCTCTTCCTGGCCACCAATCTGATGAGGGGCGAGGGCAACGCGCTCGCGCTGCGCCTGGGTCTCGACGAGATCCAGGCCGACTACGAGTCGATCATGGGCGAACCGGCGGGCCACGAGCCCTTCGCGGGCCCCACCCTGGTGCTGCGCGGTAGCGCCTCCCACTACGTGGACGATGAGCACCTGCCGGCCCTGCGCCGGGTGCTGCCCGAGGCCGAGATCGTCACCCTGGAGGCGGGCCACTGGCTGCACGCCGAGCAGCCCGAGGCCTTCCGTGAGGCGATCGACGCCTTCCTGGCGCGGCACGACGCCAGCGCCTGAGCCTCACTCGGCGCCGAGGTCCACCGCCAGTTGTTCCAGTGGGTGGGGAGCCTCGATCACCCCCTGCTCCTGGAGCAGCGCTTCCATGCGCCGGTAGCGCCCCGCATCCAGCGCCGCCGGCTGGGCGCTCAGGCGCATCAGCACCGCCGGCCAGGCGTCGCGGTTGGCGGGCGTGTCGAGGGTGGGCTCCAGCGCCACCAGCTTGTCCCAGGCCGCGTCCGGTTCCTCGATCATCCATAGCGTGGTGTCGCGCAGGATTGCCACCAGCTCGTCGAGGGGGCCGCGCAGGCGGGCGAGTCGATCGCGATTGGCGACCAGGATCAGGCCGTCGTGCACCGGCACGCCGTGCTCCTCCAGCCGGAACAGCCGGGTGGCCACGCCGCGATCCGCTAGTTGACGAGGCAGGGCGAGGCGCACGGGGGTGATCACCCCGTCCAGGTCCTGCTCGGACAGGGCGGTAGCCAGGGTGAAGCCGGTCTCGGCGAGGGCGACCTCGTCGACGGCGATGCCATGGGGAAGGAGCAGGGCCGGCAGCAGCAGGTCCCGTGCTGCCTCGGTCGCGACGCCCAGGCGCCGCCCGGCCAGCGACTCGGGACCCCGGCCGGCGCGTGACTCGCGCATCACCAGCCCCGCCAGGGGGGTATCCACCAGGGTGGCCACGCGCACCAGCGGCTTGCCGCGCGCCACCTGCAGGTGCAGCTGCGGCTGGTGGGTGAGGGCGAGGTCGACCAGGCCGGCACCGAGCAGGCGCAGCGGGGCGGCGGGATCCGCCGGGCGCTGGATCTCGAGGCTGAGCCCCTCACGCCGAGGCAGGCCGTTGCCGGCGGCCAGCAGCAGGGGGGCCTGATGGAGGCTCGGGTACCAGTCGAGCATGATGGTCAGGGTGTCGAGTGGCGGTGGTTCAAGGGGTTCCGGCGGGGCGTGGACGACGCTTGGCACCTCCACCGCCGGCGCATCCGGCATCGCCTCTCCCGCGTCTGACACCGGAGAGGCGGGCAGGGTGGCCTCTGCCGCGGATGCCTGCATGGCGTCAGTCGCCGGCGCCGTTTCGTCGACAGGCGAGAGGTTCAGGTCGGGGACTATGACCTCGCTCTGCAGGGACAGCGGGGGAGGTGCCTCGAGGGCGGCCTCGGTCTCGGCCCAGGCGGGACTGGGCGACAACAGCAGCAGCGCGATAAGCAGCGTCGCGAGTAGCGGTCGTCGACCGCAGGCGTCGGCGGCAGGGTGGGGCATTCGCAGGCTCCGTGGCGAAGACGATGGCGCAGGCCGGCGGCAAGTGTATCCGCGGCGTCCGTTGGCTGACCAGTCGCGCCGGCCGACATCGCGCCGCCATGGGCCGCATGCGATAATGCCACCATTGCCATTGAGAGGATGCCATGGACGTCATCAATACCCTTTTCATTCTTAGTGGCCTGCTCATCGCGTTGAGCGTGCTGGGGAGTCGCCTCTCCAGCCTGGTGGGCTTGCCACTCCTGCTGATCTTCCTCGGCCTCGGCATGCTGGCGGGTGAGGAGGGCATCCTCGGCATCGAATTCGACAACTATTCATTGGCCTTCGTGATCGGGCATCTGGCACTGGCCATGATCCTGCTGGATGGCGGACTGCGCACGCGCCTGAAGACCTTCCGCGTCGCCTTCCGGCCCGCCCTGACGCTCGCCTCGGTCGGGGTATTCATCACCAGTGGCCTGGTCGGGCTCTTCGCCATGTGGGTCTTCGACCTGACCCTGGTTCAGGGGCTGCTGGTCGGGGCGATCGTGGGCTCCACGGATGCCGCGGCGGTGTTCTCGATGCTCAGTGGCCGCGGCCTCAACCTCAACGAGCGGGTCGGGGCGACCCTGGAGATCGAGTCGGGCACCAACGACCCCATGGCGATCTTCCTCACCCTGGTGCTGGTCTCCTTGCTGGCCGGTGAGGTGGGGGGACCGCTCGATACCCTGCTGCTGCTGGTGGAACAGTTCGGCCTGGGGGGTGCCATTGGCCTCGGCGGGGGCTGGCTGAGCGCGCGGCTGCTGCGCTGGGTCGACCTGGCCCCGGGCCTCTACTCGCTGCTCGCCCTGGCGCTCGGCTTCTGCATCTTCGGGGTGACCAGCCTGCTTGGGGGCAGCGGCTTCCTGGCGATCTACCTGGCCGGGCTGATGATCGGCAACCAGAAGGGTCGCCACCTGAACTTCATCCTGCCGGTCCATGACGGCCTGGCGTGGTTGAGCCAGATCGGCCTCTTCCTGGTGCTGGGGCTGCTGGTCACGCCAACGGACCTGGTCGACTACCTGATTCCGGCCGGGATGGTCGGCCTGGTACTGATCTTCGTGGCGCGGCCCATCGCCGTGGTCGTGGCGCTCAAGCCCTTCTTCAAGTTTCGCTGGCGCGAGATCGGCTTCATCTCCTGGGTGGGGCTGCGTGGCGCGGTGCCCATCGTGCTGGCGATCTTCCCGGTGATCGGTGGCGTGGAGGATGCGGCCCTCTACTTCAACGTGGCCTTCGCGGTGGTGCTGCTGTCGCTGCTGGTGCAGGGCAGCACGCTCTCGGTGATGGCTCGCTGGACGAAGGTGCTGATGCCGAGCTCCGTTTCACCCAACCATCGTGGCCCCCTGGGCATCCTGCCCGAGAACGACTACGAGATGTTCGTCTACCGGGTGGAGAACCAGGACCTGGCCGACGTGCCCATCCGCCTGCTGCGCTTCCCCTCCGGGGCGCTGATCTCGGCGCTCTTCCGCGAGCATGCCATGCTCCACCCCAAGGGCAGTACACGCCTGCAGCTTGGCGACGTGCTCTGCGTCATCGGGCGCAGCGAGGACCTGCCGGCGCTCAACCGGCTGTTCAATGGCGAGGCCAAGCTCAAGCAGGAACGCGCCTTCTTCGGCACCTTCACCTTCGACGGCGAGGCGAGGATGCAGGAGGTTGCCGAGGCCTACGGGCTGACCCTGAGCCCCGGCGAGCGTGAGATGACCCTGGGCGAGTTCGTGGCGCTGCGCGTCGGTGGCCACCCGGTGGTGGGCGATGACGTCGACTGGCATGGCATCCACTGGGTGGTCAGCGAGATGGAGGGCAACCGGGTCACCCGGGTCGGCCTGAGGCTCTATTGAAGCGCGGCTAACGTCTTGATCGCACGCTGCTCTTGACCCACACGGCAGAGCTGGTAATATGCATCGCCGTGAGCCGGAGGGATGGCAGAGCGGTTGAATGCACCGGTCTTGAAAACCGGCAAGGGTTAACGCCCTTCCAGGGTTCGAATCCCTGTCCCTCCGCCACTTCTTCAAGAAAACCAGCCCCTTGCGGCTGGTTTTCGCGTTTATGCACCATCCTGCCCCACCTTGGCGAGGCGACTTGCCAGCCTCGAGTCGAGCTCGCAGTGTAGAGGCATCCCCGCCGCCGAGAGCCCACCATGCCGAATCCCGACGCCTCCCAGCTACCGCCGCGCCCCATCCCGGCGGTCTCCACCGCGCTGCTGTGGAACGAGCATATCCTGATGGTGCGTCGCGCCCATGCTCCCAATGCCGGCCGCCTGGCCCTGCCGGGTGGCAAGGTGGAACCCGGCGAGACCCTCCAGGCAGCGGCGGAGCGTGAGCTCCTCGAGGAGACGGGGCTGCGCGCCGAGGCCGGCGAGGTGGTCACCGCGATCGACCTCTTCGACCATGAGGCGGATGGCAGCCTGCGCAGCCATTACGTGATCATCGTGCTGCGCATGGCCTGGCAGGGGGGCGTGGAGGGCGCCGCCAGCGATGCCACCGAGCTGGTGTGGCTGGATCGCGATGGGCTCGAGGCGGCGGGCAGCGACGTCTGCAGCACCGCAGCGCGGGTGGCCGAAGCCCTTCTGGAGGAGGCCGCAGGGAAGAATCAGCGTTGAGTCCTGCCGGGTCAGGCTCTTGCGCGGGGAACTTCGAGGCGGCATCCTAGGTCAATTGGCACGATCTACCAACGACAGGGAGCAACGGTTCAATGGCCTATCAAGAGTCACACGTGACCCGCCAGGAGACCCAGACCCGGGTTGCCAGTACCAACAAAGTGCTGCGCAACACCTATGGCCTGCTGGCCATGACACTGCTCTTCTCGGCAGTGACCGCCGGTGGCGCCATGGCAATGGGCATCGAGCGCATGAACATCCTCGTGTTCTTCATCGGCGCTTACGGTCTGATGTTCCTGGTCCACAAGACCGCCCACTCCGCCATGGGCCTGCTGGCGACCTTCGCCTTCACCGGCTTCATGGGCTTCACCCTGGGGCCGATCCTCAACGCCTACCTGGCACTGCCCAATGGCGCGGCCCTGGTGATGAACGCCCTGGCTATGACCGGCCTGACCTTTATCGGCCTCTCCGCCGTGGCGCTGATCACCAAGAAGGATTTCAGCTTCCTGGCCAACTTCCTGATGGCCGGTGCCATCGTGTTGATCCTGGCCATGTTGGCGGGCATTTTCTTCCAGATTCCTGCCCTGATGCTGATGGTGTCAGCCGGCTTCGTGCTGTTCTCCTCGGCGGCGATCCTCTACCAGACCAGCGAGATCGTTCACCGGGCCGGTGAGACCAACTACATCCTCGCCACCGTCACCCTCTATGTGTCGATCTACAACCTCTTCGTCAGCCTGCTCTCCCTGCTGGGCATCATGAGCAGCGACTGACGATCGACCTCGATCGTGATGATCCGGCTGGCCCCGCCTCGGCGGGGCCAGCCTGTTTGCAGGCCACTTCCGCAGGAGACCCCGGATGCGCTATGCCATCCTGCTGCTCGCGGCCCCCTACAGCCACCAGGCATCGCACTCGGCGCTGCGCTTCGCGCGAGCCCTGCTGGCGCGGGGGCACACCCTCGAGGGGGTATTCTTCTACCATGATGGCGTGCACAACGCAGCGCGCCTGGCAGCGCCGCCCCAGGACGAGCCCCATCTCGTCGATGGCTGGGCCGCGCTCGGCGAGGCGCATGGGGTGCCCCTGCAGGTCTGCATCGCCGCCGCCCTGCGCCGCGGGCTGCTCGACGAGCGCGAGGCACGCCGCCACGGCAAGCAGAGCGCGAGCGTCGAGGCCCCGTTCGAGCTTACTGGGCTCGGCCAGCTGGTCGACCTGGGGCTGCGCTGCGACCGCCTGATCACCTTCGGACCCTAGGAGTCCCGCCATGCACGACGAGACGCACCACGGCGACCTGCTGGTGATCCTGCGCCACGCGCCGCACGGCTCGAGCTGGCTGCGTGAGGGGCTGGATGCCGCCCTGGTGGCGGCGGCCTTCGAGCGTCGCGTGACCCTGCTCTTCCTCGGCGAGGGGGCGCTGGCGCTGCTCAAGGGACAGGGCGTGGGCCCGCTGGGACAGAAGGGGACCGCGCCGACCCTGGCCATGCTGGAGATGTATGATATCGACCGCCTGCTGGTGGAGGATAGGGCGCTTCGCGACTATGGCCTCGATGCGTCGGCGCTGCTCCTGCCGGCGCGCCCGGTGGGCGCCGACGAGGTGGCCGAGGCGCTGGCCGCCCATCCTCTGGTACTGAACTTCTGACGAGTCGCTCATGCTGCTGCATATTCTCAATCGCGCACCGGACACGCCTGCCTGCCGCCAGGCGCTATCGGCCATGGGGCCCGCGGATCGCCTGCTGCTGATCGAGGACGGCGTCTTCGGGGCCCTGGCGGCTCAGCGTGCCGTCTTCGCCGGGGTGGAAGGGCGCCTGTATGCCCTGCAAGAGGACCTGGAGGCGCGCGGGCTGCTTGGCCGTCACGCCGATGGCATCCAGGTCGTGGACGTCGAGGGCTTCGTGGCCCTGACAGAGACGTGTGAGCGCGCGGTGAGCTGGTACTGATGGCAAGCACAGAAATATACCGTTATCTTCCTGTCGGCAAGAATCAGATCCCGCTGGATCCCGAGGGTTACCTCGTCGACAGGAATGACTGGTCCGAGGCCGTCGCCGAAGCACTTGCCGCCGAGGAGGGGCTCGTCCTTACCGAGGCGCACTGGGAGGTGATCCGGGTGCTGCGCGACTTCTATGCGCGCTTCGAGCAGGCCCCCGCGATGCGTCCCCTGGTCAAGGCAGTGGGGCAGGCCCTGGGGCCGGAGAAGGGGCGCTCGATCCACCTGATGCGCCTCTTCCCGGAGAGTCCTGCCAAGGTGGGCGCCCGCCTGGCGGGGTTGCCCAAGCCCACCAACTGCCTGTGAGGCGCCGGTGAACTTCCTGGCCCATGCCTGGCTTGCCCGCGGCGGGAGCGACGACTTCCTCTACGGCAACCTGATCGCCGACGGGGTGAAGGGCAGCGACCTGGGTGACTGGCCCATGGGAGTGGCCCGTGGCATCCGTCACCATCGGCGCGTCGATGCCTTCGTCGACGGCCACCCCGTCACCCGGCGGATCCTGACACGCTCACCGCCCGGCGGGCGTCGGGTGATGGGCATCGCCCTGGACCTGGTGTGGGACCACTTCGTGGCCCGGGAGGTGGTCTTCCATAACGCCGGGGATCGTCTGGTGGAGCGCACCTACCGCCTACTGGCGGCGCGTTCGGCACCCGCTCGCCTCGCCCCCATGGTGCCGCCACTGGTGGAGCAGGACTGGCTGCGTCGCTACGCCGACTTCCCCTTCACCTGTCGCGCCATCGACGGCATCGGCCGCCGCCTCAGCGGCCCCAACCGCCTCGCCGACCTGCTGCCCTGGCTGGAGGCGGAGTATCCCGCCCTGGAGGATGAGTTCCGGTGGCTATGGGCGGCGGTGCGTCGGGAACTGGAAGTGCCCCATACGCCGCACGACTAGCCGGCGCCTCCAAGCCACAGGCAGGTCACGGGGTCGCCGGGCGTCACCTCGCTCCCGGCGGGGATCACCGCCAGCGCATCGGCCTCGATGCAGGAGGTGAGCACCGCTGAGTTCTGGTCCTCGAAGGCCCGAGCCTGCGGTCCCTCCGCCTCGAAGGTGAGGGTGACGCGCATATAATGCGCGCGGGGGCCGGTGCGGGTCGTGAAGGCGGCGCGGGCGGGCACCTCGGGCAGTTGTGCCAGCGCAGGGCAGCCCAGCAGGGCGCCCACCAGTGGCCTGAGGAACAGCCAGGCGCCCACGAAACTCGACACCGGGTTGCCCGGCAGGCCCACGAAGCGCGACTCCTTGCCATCGCCCCGCGGCAGGCGCCCCAGGGCGAGGGGCTTGCCCGGGCGGATCGCCAGGCGCCACAGGTCGAGCCGGCCCAGCGCCTCGACGGCAGCCTTGACATGATCCTCCTCCCCGACGCTGACACCCCCGGTGGTGACCACGACATCCGCCGCCCGAGCGGCTTCGGCCAGGATCTGCCGGGTGGCGGCGGCGTCATCGGGGATCGATGCCGTCATCACCAGCTCGGCACCGAAGCGCTCCAGCAGGCGGCGCAGCATAGGACAGTTGGAGTTGTAGAGCTGGCCCGGCGCCAGGGGCTGACCGGGGTCGACGATCTCGTCGCCGGTGGAGAGCAGGGCGAGGCGAGGGCGGCGACGAACCGCGACCTCGGTGATCCCCTGGCCGGCGAGATGCCCCAGGGCCGCAGCCTCCAGCCGTGTGCCGGCCTCCAGCAGCACCGCGCCGGCCGCCACATCACGGCCGCGCCGGCGCACGTTGTCGCCGGCCGTCACGTCCTCGGGTATCCATGCGGTCGTGCCCTCCACCTCGACCCGCTCCTGCATCACCACGCAGTCGGCCCCGGGCGGGAGCTCACCGCCGGTGAAGATCCGCGCGCAGCTGCCGGGGGCCAGCGGCCGCGCCGGGCTGCCGGCGGCGATACGCTGGCTGATGGGGAGCCGGCCGCCGGCGTCGCGATGGTACAGGGCATAGCCGTCCATGGCGCTGTTGTCGAAGCCGGGCACGTCGAGGCGGGCGGTCACGGTCTCGCCCAGCACCCGGCCGGCGGCCAGTTCCAGTGGCAGTGTCTCGTTGTCGAGCGCCTCCACCTCCGCCAGCAGTGCGGCCAGGGCCGCCGAGATCGGCTTGAGCTCCTCCCCCTTGTCCCCCCTTGCCTTATCCATGCTGGCCTCGCGTCGGGATCATCGAGTTGGCCTGAAGGTATCGAGAGCAGCAGGGCGTGTGACGGGGTTTCCTGATGTCAGGCATGCTGGCCGCGCTCCGGGATTACCAGGTTGGCGAAGTTGCAGGGCTTGTGTCGGCTGTCCAGCTGCTCGGCGAGGATGCCATCCCAGGCGGTGCGGCAGGCACCGGTGGAGCCGGGCAGGCAGAAGAGCACGGTGGCGTTGGCCAGCCCGGCCAGGCAGCGGCTCTGTACGGTGGAGCTGCCGATCTCCTGCCAGCTCAGTTGGCGAAAGAGTTCGCCGAAGCCCTCGATGCGCTTGTCCAGCAGCACCGAGATCGCCTCCGGGGTGGAGTCGCGGCCGGTGAAGCCGGTACCGCCGGTGGTCAGCACCACCTGGATCTCGGGATCGGCGATCCAGGCCGCCACCACCGCCCGTATGCGGTAGACGTCGTCGGGCACGATGTGCTTCTCGGCGAGGCGATGACCGGCGGCGGTAAGCCGCTCGACCAGCGCCTCGCCGCTGCGGTCGGTGGCCTCGGTGCGGGTGTCGGAGATGGTCAGCACCGCGATGGAGAGGGGGATCATCGGCTCGTTCATGCTTGTCCGCGCTCCTGCTTGGCGGCCTGGCGCGCCGCGAAGGCGGCCTGCTGCTCGGCAGTCGCCTCCTGCTGGTACTGCTCCTTCCATTCGGCATAGGGCATGCCGTAGACATGCTCGCGCGCCGTCTCGTAGTCGAGCTCGGCGCCGCGCTCCTCGGCGGCGCTCACCAGCCACTTGGAGAGGCAGTTGCGGCAGAAGTCGGCCAGGATCATCAGGTCGATGTTCTGCACCTCCTTGTGTTCGTCCAGGTGACGCAGCAGGCGCCGGAAGGCGGCCGCCTCGAGCTCGGTGCGTGTCGCGTCGTCCAGATGCTGCATGGGGTCACTCCCTCTGATGGTTTTCGGCCAGCATAACAAAAGACACCGCCCGCAGGCGGTGTCGAGTGGGACAGGCGGCTCACGTCAGGCAGAGCTCTGTGGCGAGGAGTCGCCGGAAGCCCCCTTCGCCTGGGCGATCTGCTCTTCGGGCACCGCGCTCTCCTTGACCTCCTCGTACCACAGGTTGTGATGCTCCTTGGCCCAGGTCTCGTCGACGTAGCCGGTGGTCATGCCTTCCAGCGACCCCTCGGTGCCCAGGGTGCCGATGTAGATATGGCCCAGCGCCACGGCGGTCAGGCCCAGCGCGCCGATGCCGTGGACGATGTTCGCCCACTGCATGGTGTCACGGCCCTGCCCGTAGTTGGGGAAGTCCAGCACGAAGCCGCTGATGATCACCGCCAGGCCGGCGGTGGCCAGCAGCCAGTACCAGACCTTCTCGCCGGCGTTGGCGAAGCCGGCATCGGGATGTCCCTTGCCCACCAGGCCGCCGCCCTTGGCGAACCACTCCAGGTCATGCTTCTTGGGCAGGTTGTGCACGAAGAGCTTGACCAGCAGGATCACCAGCAGGATGCCGAAGATCGGCCCCAGGTAGTTGTGTACCAGCTTGGAGGCGGAGATCATCGCGCCCCAGGCATCGGCACCCAGCAACGGATAGAAGACGTGCTTGCCGTAGAGGAGGTTGAGCCCGGAGAGGGCGAGCAGGATGAACAGTGTCGCGACCGTCCAGTGCAGCGAGCGTTCCAGGGCGCTCCAGCGCAGCAGCTTGCGGCCGGTGCGTGGCTCATCCAGCTTCTTGCGGCCGACGACTAGGTAGAAGAGCGTGATCACCGCGATCATGCCGCCGATCACGATCAGCCCGTAGGGCGAGATCCAGCGATTGCGCCACTGCCGCCAGGTCTCGCCGCTGGCGTTGACCAGGTTGTAGGTGGAGTCGAAGCGGCTGTCGCGATAGGTGCTGTCGACCTCGCCGCTGCGTACCTGGCGCCAGGTGTCGGCATCCACCGCCGGCACCGCGAAGGCCGCCTCGCCCTCGGGGTCCGCCTGGGCCAGGGCGCCCTGGGAGAGGGCCAGCCCGAACGCCAGCATCAGCGCGAGCAGGCCCAGCCGCCAGAGCGACCGCCATTGCATGGTGTGACTCATGGGATCACCTCCTCAGCCCTGCTGGCTGGCGTCGTAGGCCAGCGAGTCGGCATCGGCACGGGGGTTGCCCGACCAGCCGCCATCCTTGTGGCCGCGCTGGACCACCCGCTGGCGGAAGATGTCGGCCACCTCCTGTGCGTCGCCGGCCAGCAGCGCCTTGGTGGAACACATCTCGGCGCACAGCGGCAGCTTGCCCTCGGCGATGCGGTTGGCGCCGTACTTCTGGTACTCCTCCTCCTTGGTCTCGGCGGGGCCGCCGGCACAGAAGGTGCACTTGTCCATTTTGCCGCGCTCGCCGAAGGCGTTCTGCTGCGGGAACTGCGGCGCGCCGAAGGGGCAGGCGTAGAGGCAGTAGCCGCAGCCGATACAGAGGTCCTTGTCGTGCAGCACGATGCCGTCATCGCGCTGAAACAAGGTTTCAGTCGGACATACAGCGATACAGGGGGCATCGTCGCAGTGCATGCAGGCGACGGAGATCGAGACCTCCTCCGGCTCGCCGTCGTTGAGGGTCACCACCCGGCGGCGCTGGATCCCCCATTCCACCTCATTGGCGTTCTTGCAGGCGGTGACGCAGCCGTTGCACTCGATGCAGCGCTCCGCGTCGCACATGAATTTCATCGTGGCCATGGTTGTCTCCTTGTCGCGGTGCGGTCCGCGCCCGCACCGCGTGTCTGGTCAGGCGTCAGGCGCGCTCGATGCGGCACAGGGTGCACTTGGTTTCCTGCATCTGCGTCACGGTGTCGTAGCCGTAGGTGGTGGCGGTGTTGGCCGCCTCGCCCAGCACGTAGGGCGCCGAACCGTCAGGGTAGACGTCGTGCAGGCTCTCGCCCTGGAACATGCCGCCGAAGTGGAAGGGCATGAACACCACCTCACGGGCGACCCGCGGGGTGACCAGTGCCTTGACCCGGACGCGACCACCCTCGGCCCCCTCGACCCAGACGTCGTCGCCCTCGGTGATGCCCAGGTCGTTGGCGAGTGCCGGGTTGATCTCGACGAACATCTCCTGCTGCAGCTCGGCCAGCCACGACATGGAGCGGGTCTCCTCGCCGCCGCCCTCGTACTCCACCAGGCGCCCGGAGGTGAGGATGATGGGGTAGCGGTCTGTCACATCCTGCTGCTGGATACTCCAGTAGAGCGTGGGCAGGCGGTAGTGGGAGGCGACGTCGTCCCAGGTGCGGTACTCCTCCACCAGGTCTCGGCGGCTGGTGTAGAGCGGCTCGCGGTGCTTGGGGATCGGGTCCGGGAAGGTCCAGACGTTGCAGCGTGCCTTGGCATTGCCGAAGGGCGCACACTCGTGGGCAATGGCCACGCGCTGGATGCCGCCGGAGAGGTCGGTCTTCCAGTTCTTGCCCTCGGCCTCGGCCTTCTCCTCCTCGGTGAGGTCGTCCCACCAGCCCAGGTCCTTGAGCATGTCGGCGGTGAACTCGGGATAGCCATCCTCGAGCTCGGACCCCGCGCTGTAGGAGCCGTCGGCGAGGATGTTCTCGCCCTCGTGCTCGATGCCGAAGCGGGCACGGAAGGTAAGGCCGCCCTCGGAAACCTTCTTGCTGGTGTCGTAGAGGATCGGCGTGCCCGGGTGGCCCATCTCGGCGGTGCCCCAGCAGGGCCAGGGCAGGCCGTAGTAGTCACCGTCGGCGGGGCCACCCTCGGCCTTGAGGTCACGGAAGCTGAAGGTGTGCCAGTTCTGCTGGTGCGCCTTGAGTCGCTCCGGGCTCTGGCCGGTATAGCCCACGGTCCACATGCCGGCGTTGAACTCGCGGGTGATGTCCTCGATCAGCGGCTCGGTGCCGTTGACCGCGATGTTTCTGAACAGCTGGTCGGCGAAGCCCAGCTTGCGCGAAAGCAGGTACATGATCTCGTGGTCGGGCTTGGACTCGAACAGCGGGTCGATCACCTTGTCACGCCACTGGATGGAGCGGTTGGTGGCGGTGACGCTGCCATAGGTCTCGAACTGGGTCGCCGCCGGCAGCAGGTAGACGCCATCCTGGCGGCCGTGCATCACCCCCGCCACGGTGGGGTAGGGGTCGACGATGACCATCATCTCCAGCTGTTGCATCGCCTTCTGCATCTCCGGGCCGCGGGTCTGGGAGTTGACCGCATGCCCCCAGTAGAACATCGCCTTGAGGCTGGTGCGCTGGGTGATGTTCTCGTCATCCTCCAGCACCCCGTCGACCCAGCGCGACACCGTGATGCCGTTGGTGTACATCGGCTGGCCATCCGAGTACTCAGTCTGGTCGAAGCGGCCCTTCAGCCACTCGTAGTCGAGGTCCCAGACCCGCGCCCAGTGCTTCCAGGCGCCCTCGGACAGGCCGTAGTAGCCGGGCAGCGAGTGGGACATCAGGCCCAGGTCGGTGGCGCCCTGGACGTTGTCGTGGCCGCGGAAGATGTTGGCGCCGCCACCGGACTTGCCGATGTTGCCCAGTGCCAGCTCGAGGATGCAGTAGGCGCGGGTGTTGTTGTTGCCGGTGGTGTGCTGAGTGCCGCCCATGCACCACACGATGCAGCCCGGGCGGTTCTCTGCCAGGCGGCGGGCGGTGTCGTACATCTGCGCCTCGGGCACGCCGGTGATGTTCTCGACGACGTCAGGCGTGAACTGGGCCACCTCGTCACGCACCTCGTCCATGGCGTAGACGCGCTGGTCGATGAATTCCCGATCCTCCCAGCCGTTCTCGAAGATGTGCCACAGCAGCCCCCAGATGAAGGCCACGTCGGAGCCGGGGCGGATGCGTACATAGCTGTTGGCCTTGGCGGCGGTACGCGTGAAGCGCGGATCGACGACGATGATCTGCGCCTGGCTGCGCTCCTTGGCCAGCAGGATGTGCTGCATGGCCACCGGGTGGGCCTCGGAGGGGTTGGAGCCGATGAACATGATCGACTTGCTGTTCTGGATGTCGTTGAGCGAGTTGGTCATCGCCCCGTAGCCCCAGGTGTTGGCCACCCCAGCCACGGTGGTGGAGTGGCAGATACGCGCCTGGTGGTCGGTGTTGTTGGTGCCGGCCAGGGCGGCGAACTTGCGCAGCAGATAGGCCTGCTCATTGCTGAACTTCGCCGAGCCCAGCCAGTAGATGCTGTCCGGGCCGTGCTGCTCGGTCAGTTCCAGTACCTTGTTGCCGATCTCCTCGATGGCATCCTCCCAGCTCAGCCGCTGCCATTCGCCGCCCACCAGCTTCATGGGATACTTGAGGCGCCGGCTCGAGTGGCCGTGCTGACGCAGCGAAGCGCCCTTGGCGCAGTGGGCACCACGGTTGATGGGGTGGTCAAAGGCGGGCTCCTGCTTGGTCCAGACCCCTTCCTGGACCTCGGCATAGACGCCGCAGCCCACCGAGCAGTGTGAGCAGACGGTGCGCTTGGTCTCCACCGGGGCGTCGGAGAACGCGGTCTTCTCGGCGGCTTCGGCGCGGCGCATCATCGGCGTGCCCATGAAACCGGCGGCCGCCAGGCCACCGGTGGTCGCCCCGCTGCGCTTGAGGAACTGGCGGCGAGAAATCCCCAGGCCCTCGGGCCGCTGGGACGCTGTCTTACGTGTCAGGCGCATGTCATTTCTCCTCGCTGGCGGCCGTCAGTCACGCAGGGTGGCGTAGAAGGCGCGGACATGGTCGGTTTCGCGGTAGTGGGTGTCGGCCTTCTCGGTCGGCGCCGCCTTGGGGGTGTCGGCCTGCACCAGGGTCACGTGGCCGACCGCGGCGGCGGCGCCGGCGGCCGCGGTGCCGGCCCCCAGGGTCTTCAGGAAACGCCGGCGTTGCGGATTGCGAGTCGTGCGCATGGGGTGGGTCTCCTCTCTCTCATTCTTTTATGGCCGCCAGTCGGCCTCGTTCTGGTGTTGTCATGTTGTGGTGTCTTGCCGCAGGCCCTCAGGGCTCGAGGATCCTGATCGGCGAGCGCTCGGCCTCGGCTTCCAGGCGGGCACGCTCGCGGGCGATGAAGGCATTTCCCAGCTCTCCTGTTCGAGCATAGAAGGCCGTGTCCACTCGGGCCAGATCGTCCAGACAACGCTGAGTCCATGGTGCCAGGTGGGTCATGAAGAAGCGGGCGCCCTCCGCGGAGCCCTCGTCGACCAGCATGGCCATCACCTCGAACAGGGCGGCCAGGTGATCCTCGGGGTCGTGGCTCGACTCGCTGCGCTCGAAGCCGAGCCGGCGCAGGTCGTGGCGCAGGTCCACCAGGGCCTGATCCATCAACTCGCCGTTGCGGTACCAGGAGGCATAGGGGGTGATCTCGCCCTGGATCACGCCGACCAGGTGGCGGAAGTGAGCGCGCTCGAGCGCCTCGCGATCGGCCTCGGCGGCGGCCTGGACAAGCGACGCCAGGGCCTGGCTCACCGGGTCCTGCCCCGGGTCCACCTCGAGCCCGGCCAGCCAGTCGAGCAGGTCGGCGTCCGCCGGTTCGCGCACCAGCCGGGCGAGCAGGCGGTAGAGGTCGGCGCGCAGCGCCTCCTGCTCGTCCAGACCCGCCTGGCCGGCGGCGTCATCCGGGAGTATCTGATGGCTCATGGCGTCATACCTTCAGTTGGGAGTCGGGATCACGGGCCATGGTCTGCCACACATCCTTGACCCGGCAGTCCTCGCACATCTCCAGGCGGGCGGCCGCGTCGCCGGCGAAGTAGGGGTGATCGGCAAGCTTGGCCTTGATGCTGGCGATGGTACCGGCGCTGGCGAAGGGCTTGCCGCAGCGGATGCAGCAGAAGGGCGCCTCCTCATGGCAGACGCGCCGTTCGTTGCGCGCGGCATCGGCCAGGAAGCCGGGGTGCAGGCGGATGGCATCCTCCGGGCAGGCGGCCACGCAGAGCCCGCACTGCACGCAGTCCGCCTCGCGATAGCTGAGCATGGGCGTGTCGTCGCCGGCGGCCAGAGCCGGGGTGGGGCAGTTGCTGACGCAGGCGAAGCAGAGGGTGCAGGCCTTCGGGTCAACCTCGAGGCCGCCGTAGGGGGCACCCGCCGGCAGGGCGTGGCGTGCCCCGTCCGGCTCGCCCAGCTCGGCGAGCCGGGCCAGCACGGCCTCGAGGCGCTCGCGCTTGCTGCCCTGGGGCAGGGTCAGGAGCGTCTCGTCGAGCGGCAGCGACTCCGGCAGGGCATCGCGAGCCGTGGCGTCGCCGAGCTGGATGGTCTGGATGCGGCCGGGCGAGAGGCCCAGCGCCGCCAGCAGCCCGTGGGCCTGGGCGAGCTGGTCATCGATGAAGGCGGCCAGGCTCGGCGGCAGCTCGGGATGCAGCTGGACGCGCACCTCGGCGGCGCCCGCCGCCAGGGCGGTGAGCCACTGGTCGTGGCCGGCGTTGCCGAGCTCCTCCAGGGGCACGTCGAGCAGGTGGCCTGCCGGGGCGTCGCCCTCGGCCTCCAGGTCGCCGGCCTCGACGAAGCGCAGCACCGGCAGGCGGCCGCCGGCCTCACGGTAGGCGTCGAGGCGCTGGATCAGTGCCTCCTGCTGGCGAGCCGGTTCGGGCAGGCGGAACTGGATGGCCCCGGTGGGGCAGGCGCTGGAGCAGCTGCCCACGCCCTGGCAACGGTAGGGATCGATCTCGATCCGTGACTCGATGCGCCCATGGTGACTGGAGATGGCGTCGGCGGGACATACCTCCAGGCAGCGGGTGCAGCCGAGGTTGCCCGAGGCGGAGTGGGCGCAGAGGTCGGCGTTGATCTGGAAGTAACGAGGCTTGTCGAACTCTCCCACCAGCTCGGCGAACTCGGCCAGGGCGACGTCGCGCTCCGGGCTTTCCCCGTGCAGGTGGCGATACCCCGGGGGTGGCAGCTCGAGAGCCAGGGTGGGCGTGCGGCCGAGGTCGAGCACCAGGTCGACATGGCGACGCCCCAGCAGCGCCAGCGCCAGGTTCAACGGGCCGTCGTCACCCTCCAGGCCGACGTCGAAGCGTCCCAGGTAGCCCTCGATGCGCAGGCTGTCGCGCTGGGCGGCGGTCAGCGTCCGGCAGGGCAGGTGGCGGGTGCTGGCGAGCAGCGCCTCGACGTCATCGTCGTCGGCGCCGGCCGCGGTGGGCTCGGTGATCAGCAGGGCGATGGCGGCGAGGCCGCTGTCGGCCAGGGCGGCCGCGGCCCGGCGAACGCCGAGCTCGTCGCCCAGCAGCAGCGCATGGCCCGCGCTCTCGTAGGTGACGCTGGCGGGGGCCAGGTTGACCGGCCAGGAGACGCGACGGCGCGCGGTTTCGCGCGCGGCCCGGTTGGTGGCGTCATCCACGGTCACGGCGTCGATGGGAGATGTCATGCGTCCTCATGGTTCACGGTGCGTATGGCGTGTTGTCGTTGTCGTATTATCTTATGCGCAAGTTTTAATAATACATCAGTCTTTTGCAGCTTCGTCCTCTTGTCCAATACTCCCTTGGTCCAAGGGGCGCGACGCCTGTGCCTGCTCCTCGTCGGTCACGGACACCGATGCGACGTCCCGGGCCTCGGGCTCTCGAGTCTCGGTGTCGGCGCGTTCGGCGGATTGAGCCTGCGCCTGATCCCGTTCCGCGGCCGCCGGTTCCTGACCGTCCCGGGCCAGGACGTCGTCGCCTTCGGGCTCGGGACGGGTCCAGCGGCGCAGCTGGTCGGCGAGGTCACGCGCCAGGGGCTTGAGCACCTCACGGTAGTTCTCATCGTAGTCATCGAGGCCATCACGCACACCGTAACCGCCGGTGGACCACAGCCGGCGCAGGGCGCGGCGGCGCAGCTGGCTGCTAACCCCCTTGACCAGGTAGGCGGAGAAGTCGGCATCCGCGGGCAGGCTGTCGGGGTCCGGCAGGGTGGCGTCGAGGCTGCCGGGGGCCGGCTCCGACTCGACGGCCTCGGTGGGCGAGGCATCGGCCGCGGCACCCTCGGTCTCCTGTGCTTGCCGCAGCGCTTCCTGCGGCGGTGCCTCGACCGGTTCGTTGGTTTGCTGGCCGAGCTTGCGCCGTGACCAGCGCTCGAAGCGGCTCATGGGGCCAGCTCCCGGGCGCGACCCGCGCCCTTGCGCTTCTTCTTGCGTCCCTCTTCCGGCGCCTCGCCGTGGCGGGCGAGGTAGCCCTCGATCCAGGCCTGGATGGCCACCGGCATCGCCACATCCAGTACCTGCTGCTCGCCATCCATCCAGCTGGCGGCGACGTCCTGGCTGGCGGTGATCGCCGAGGGCACGGCGGCCTGGCCGGCATCGCCGCAGCGCACGAAGAGCCGGGGATGGTCGGAGGTGAGGTTGAAGCGGTAGGCGGCACGCTCGGTCAGGGTCAGCTGCAGCGTCAGGGTGCAGGGGCCGGCATCGCCGGGGACGAGGTCACGGATGACCGGGCGATGGGAGACGAAGCCCTTGATGCGGGTGCTCTCCTCACCCAGGGTCAGGCTGAGGGTGCGGCGATTGTCAGGGAGTGACATGATGAGGCCTTCGACGTGAATGACTGCGACACGCCCATTCAACCCCCGCAGCCCCCCGCTGCGCAATCAACGCCGCACAGGAGCCCGCCAGGATGCCAGCGATCAGCCTCAGCCGTGCCCGCCTGCCCGCGACCCTGGAGATCGAGGTGCTCGACGAATTCGGCGACCCCCGCCAACAGGCCATCGCCGCTGAACGTCCGCTGACCCTCTACCTCAACAAGCGCGAGATCGTCACCCTGATGACGCTGGGGGCGGACCCGGAGGCGCTGGTGGTGGGCTATCTGCGCAACCAGGGACTGCTTGCGCGTCTCGAGGACCTCGAGGCGGTCCACGTGGACTGGGAGGTGGAGGCGGCGGCGGTGGTGACACGCCACCTTCCCGAGGACCTGGAGGAGCGCCTCGGCCATCGCACCGTGACCACCGGCTGTGGTCAGGGCACGGTGTTCGGGCGACTCCTCGAGGCGGTGCCGCGCCAGGCCCTTCCCGATACCCCGGTGCGCCAGTCGGTGCTCTATGCGCTGCTGGAGAACCTAGGGGCCTACAACGAGACCTATCGCAGCGCCGGTGCAGTGCATGGCTGTGCGCTGTGCCGCCAGGAGACGGTACTCGACTTCGTGGAGGACGTGGGGCGGCACAACGCCGTGGATACCCTGGCGGGCCGCCAGTGGCTGGGCGAGAGCGAGACCGGCGGGGCGGATATCTTCTACACCACCGGCCGGCTCACCTCGGAGATGGTGATCAAGGTGGCCCAGATGGGGATCGGGGTGCTGGTGTCGCGCTCCGGGGTGACCCAGAAGGGGGTCGAGCTGGCGGAGCGCTTCAGCGTCATGCTGGTGGCGCGGGCCAAGGGGCGTCACTTCCAGGCGATCCACGCCGCGGGGCGGCTGACCCTGGACGCGATCCCGACCCGCCGTCCCGGGGAGCGACGCCGCGAGAAGGCCTGATCAGGCCGCCTCGCCCCGGGTGCAGACCGACAGCACCACGGCATCCTCGCGGCTGGTGGAGACCAGGGCATGGCCCATGTCGCTGTCGAAGTAGATGCTGTCGCCGCTCTCGAGCCGGAGCGGCTCGTAGAACTCGGTATAGAGCAGGATCTCCCCCTCCAGCACCATCAGGAACTCCTCGCCGTCGTGACGCACCCACTCGCTGAACTCCTCGAAGCGCCGCGCCCGCACGATGGTCTTGAAGGGAATCATGCGCTTCTGGGCCAGCTCGCAGCTGAGCAGTTCGTGCTCGTAGGTGGGCGTGGGGTGTTGCTCCCCCTGGCCGCGCCGGGTGAGGTCACGCCGGCCGTTGGTACGGGCCTGCTGGCGGGGCGGGGAGAGCAGCTGCGGCAGGTCGATGCCGAGTCCCGCGATCAGCTTCTGGACCGCGGTAAAGGTGGGGGAGATCTGGTCGTTCTCGATCTTCGACAACGTCGATCGGGCGAGGCCGGTACGCTGGCTGACGTCCTCGAGGGTCCACTGGTGGGCGAGGCGGATCTCGCGCAGGCGCTCGCCCAGGCGCAGTGGCTCCACGAAGGGCTTGCGCCCGGAGGCGATGCGCAGGGCGGCGTCCTGGTCGGTCGATGCGGTCATGGCGGCGAGTTCACTATAGGAAACAGGTTTCCTGCAGCTTACCACGCCGGGCGGCCGGCCAGCAGCACCCCGGGGATGATATATGCACCACCGGTGCGGTCCGATGGTGGCGTCCAGGGCGACGAAGTCGGCAGCGCCCTGGACGCCAGGTTTCCCGGGGTCAGGAAACTCCGTCACCGAAGGGCAGCCCCAGCAGCGCCTTGACATGGGCATCCACGCAGCGCCCCAGTGACTCCAGGTGGTAGCCCCCCTCCAGCACCGAGACCAGGCGGCCATCGGCGTAGAGCTCGGCGATCTCCAGCGCCATGTGGGTGATCCAGTGGAAGTCCTCGTCCTCCAGGTCGAGCTCGGCCATCTCGTCCTCGCGGTGGGCATCGAAGCCCGAGGAGAGCAGCACCAGCTCGGGCTTGAAGCGGTGCAGCGCGGGCAGCCAGTCATCCTCGATGGCCCGGCGGAAGGCGGCGCTGTCGGTGCCGGCGGAGAGCGGGGTGTTGACCACGTTCTGCCACTCGCTGCGCAGGTAGCGCCAGGGGTAGAAGGGGAACTGGAAGCTGGTGCAGACCAGCACCTCGGGGTCGTCCTTGAAGATGTCGATGGTGCCGTTGCACTGGTGGACATCGAAGTCGAGGATGGCGATGCGTCGGGCGCCGTACTTCTCCCGGGCATGGGCGGCGCCCACGGCGACGTTGTTGTAGAAGCAGAAGCCCATGGCATCGGTGGCCTCGGCGTGATGGCCGGGGGGGCGCACCGCGCAGAAGACGTTGTCGGCCTGGCGGCGGAACACCTGGTCGACCCCGCGGATCACCGCTCCGGCCGCGACCCGGGCGGCCCTGAGGCTGTCCGGGTTCATCATGGTGTCGCTGTCCAGCGTGACGATGCCCGCCTCGGGCACGCACTTGTCCAGGGCGCGCAGGTGGCGCAGGGGATGGACGCGGGCCAGTTCCTCCTCGGTGGCGGGCCGCGCCTCGGACTGCATGGTCTGCTGCAGGGTGCCGGAGAGCGACAGGCGAGCGCGGATCGCCTCCAGGCGCAACGGGCTCTCCGGGTGCTCCGGCCCCATGTGGTGCAGGTGATAATCGGGATGAGTGATGTAACCGGTGATCATGGGGCCTCCGTGCTGACTGGCATCACTTTATGTCGCCCCGCCCCTTGCCAGACAGTGTCAATAGGTCGTACACAGTAGGCAGCCCATTCACGTCAGCAGCCTGGGAGACCGCCTTGAGCACCCGCTTCCTGCGTCACTTCTTCGAACCCCGCACCATCGCCGTGATCGGCGCCTCGGAAAAGTCGGACTCGCTAGGGGGGCTGGTGATCCGCAACCTGCTCGAGGGCGAGTTCCCCGGCACCCTCTGGGCGGTGAATCCCAAGGGCTACGACAATGTGCACGGCCAGCCGGCCTTCTCCCGGGTCTCCCAGCTGCCCGAGGTGCCGGACCTAGCGGTGATCTGCTCGCCGGTGGCCACGGTGCCGGGGCGCATCGCCCGCTTGGGCAGCTTCGGCTGTCGCGCCGCCCTGGTGCTCTCCGGCGGCTCGCATCTCGACGAGGCACGCGACGGCAAGGCCTCCATCCGCAGCCGCATGCTGGACGCCGCTCGGGCCTCCGGCATCCGCGTGCTGGGCCCGGAGTGCATGGGGCTGATCGTGCCTGGGCGGCGGCTCAACGCCTCCTACGCCAACCAGACCATCAAGCGCGGCAAGGTCGCCTACCTCGGCCAGTCGGGGATGCTGGGCACGGCGATGATCGACTGGGCGGCGGGGCGCGGGGAGGGCTTCTCGCACCTGATCACCCTGGGCGACAGCGTCGACGTGATGCTTCCCGACCTGCTGGACTACATCAACCAGTACTCCCCCAGCCAAGCGATCCTCCTTCACCTGGAGAAGGTGATGGACGCCCAGCACTTCATGACCGCGCTGCGCGACGCCTCACGCAACCGCCTGGTGCTGGCGATCAAGAGCGGACGCACGCCGCAGTCCGATCTCACCGGCCTGCCGCCAACCCCGGGCATCGCCAATCGTGACCAGGTGTTCGACGCGGCCTTCTCGCGGGCCGGCGTGGTGCGGGTCCACGATTCCGACGAACTGTTCGACGCCCTGATGACGCTGTCGCGCATGAAGCCGCTGCGCGGCGACCGCCTGGCGATCGTCGCCAACGGCCTGGGGCCGGCGATGCTGGCCATCGACAAGCTGATCCACGCCGGCGGCAAGCTGGCCGACTTCAGCGAGGAGACCCGCGACGCCCTGAACCGCGGCAACTTCGACATGAGCAAGCCCGGCGAGAATCCGGTGGACCTGGGCGGCAATGCCACCCCGGAGAAGCTGGTGGACGCCCTGGAGATCGTCGCCGCCGACCCGGGGGTGGATGCTGTGCTGGTGGTGCATGCGCCGACGCGGCTGGCCCCCTCCAAGGTGACCGCCCAGGCGCTGGTGGCCAACCGCAAGCGCTTCCGGCGCAACCTGCTGACCAGCTTCATGGGGCTGGAGGAGGCCTTCTCGGCGCGCCACGAGTGCAACCTTGCCGGGATCCCCACCTATGTCTCCCCCGAGCAGGCGGTCAAAGCCTTCATGCACATGGTGGACTACCAGCGGGTCCAGGCGCTGCTCCAGGAGACGCCGCCCAGCCTGCCGTTCTCCACCACCCGGGAGATCCGTGCCCGCTGTCGCAAGCTGATCGAGACGGTCAAGGCGGAAGGGCGCGAGACCCTGACCCACTCCGAGACCGCGCGGGTGCTCGAGGCCTATGGCATCGCCGTGGCACCCAGCCGTTACGTGGCGACGCCTGAGGAGGGTGCCGAGGCCGCCGCGGCCTTCGAGGGCGCCATGGCCCTCAAGGTGGTCCACGAAGGCAACTGTCGCCCCTTCCGCTACCGCAAGCACCCGCATCGCCTCTCCGCCGGCCTGCTGCAGGACCTGCGCACCCCTGAGCAGGTGGCCGAGGGCGTTACCCTGCTCGGCGACAAGGTGGCGGAGAAGTACCCCGCCTTCGAGGTGCGCGAGTACTGCCTGCAGCCGATGCAGCGGGGCAAGCACTCGATGCAGGTGTGTGCCGGCATCACCCGCGACCCGGTGTTCGGCCCGGTGGTGGTGTTCGGCATCGGTGGCTACAAGGTCAATATCCTGGCCGACCGCCAGGTGGCGCTGCCGCCGCTCAACATGCGCCTGGCCGAGGACATGGTGGAGCGCACCCACGTGGCACGGCTGATCCACGAGCACTCCGGCGACCCCCACCGCGACATCGACCGCCTCTGCCAGTTGCTGGTCAAGCTGTCGCAGATGGCCAGTGACCTGGTGGAGCTGCGCGGCCTGGAGATCAACCCGCTGCTGCTCAACCGCGACGAGATGGTGGCGGTGGACTTCGCCATGGACCTGGGGCAGCCGGCGCGCTTCGCCATCCTGCCTTACCCGGAGGAGCTGCGCGAGTGGGTCACCCTGAAGAACGGCTGGGAGGTGGAGGTGCGTCCGATTCGCGCCGAGGATGCCCCGCTAATCACCCGCTTCCACGAGCAGCTCTCCGAGGAGAGCATCCGCTTCCGCTACTTCCACAACAAGGCGGACCTCACCCAGCGTGACCTCTCGATGCTCTCCCACATCAACTACGACCGTCAGATGGCCTTCATCGCCGAACACCTCCGGGAGGACGGCGGCAAGGAGATGCTCGGGGTGGTGCGCGTCTGGAACGATCCCGACAACATCCGCACCGAGTTCTCGATCATCATCCGCGACGACCTCCAGGGGCTGGGGATCGGCAGCCTGCTGATGAACAAGATGATCGACTACTGCCGCAGCATCGGCACCCTGGAGATGATCGGCAAGATCATGGTGGACAACCACCCGATGCGTGCGCTGATGAAGCGCCTGGGCTTCAAGCAGCGTTACAACATGGAGGAGCAGGTGGTGGATGCGGTGCTCCGTCTCAACGAGCCCGAGAGCGAGTGGCAGCGCCACCGCCTGGAGAGCCTGCCCGACTGACGGGGCGCCGGCACTCCTACCGAAACGACACAGGCCCCCGCCGCGGCGGGGGCCTGTGTCGTGACATGGGTACCCGAGCGGGGTCAGGGCGCCAGGCGGAAGTGGTGCCAGTGGCCGTCGCGGCGCTCGTAGCGGATGCGGTCGTGGAGCCGGCTGGGCTGGCCCTGCCAGAACTCGATCATCTCCGGCAGCACCCGGTAGCCGCCCCAGTGCACCGGACGGGGGATCTCCTGGCCCTCGTAGGCCTGCTCGAAGCGGCTCTGACGCTCCTCGATCCAGGTGCGGTCGGGAATCACCACGCTCTGGGTGGCGATCCAGGCGCCCAGCTGGCTGGCCCGCGGGCGACTGGCGAAGTAGCTGTCCGACTCCTTGTCGCTGACCTGCTCGACACGCCCCTCGACGCGTACCTGGCGCGACAGCGAGGGCCACCAGAACACCAGGGCGGCATGCGGCGCGTTGGTCAGCTCGCTGCCCTTGTGGCTGTGGTAGTTGGTGTAGAAGACGAACCCCTGCTCGTCGACGCCCTTGAGCAGGACCACCCGCGCATGGGGCAGGCCCTGGCTGTCGACGGTGGCCAGCGTCATGGCGTTGCCGTCGAGCCCCTCGCTGTCAAGCGCCAGGGTCAGCCACTCCTCGAACAGCGGCATCGGATCCTCGGTGACCTGGGCCTCGTCGAGCTGGCCGCCCTCGTAGTCACGGCGAATATCGGCAATCTTGCGTGTCATCGTCCATTGCTCTCCTGAAAATTACTGTGCATGGTCGCCGCTCCGGCGCCGCAGCTCAACACCTCTTTATGATCAACATCAGGTTTTTTGACGCTGAGCTTAGGCCGTGTCGCGGGGCCTCAGCCCAACCAGCCGAGCTGCACCATCGCCATGTAGGCGCCGGTGCCGGCGATGATCGAGAGCAGGGCGTTGCGGCGCCACAGGTGAAGCATCACCACCACCAGGGAGGCGACGATCATCGGCCAGCCGTCGGCCCCGGCATTGAGCCGGCCGTCCAGCAGCGGGCGGAAGTCGCGCAGGGCATAGATCACCAGGATCATCATCACCGCGGGGGGCAGGTAGCGCCCCAGGTGCAGGATCAGCGGATGGTCGGCATGCCGGGCCAGGGCGACGAAGGGGATCACCCGGGTGGCGAAGGTGGCCAGGGCGCAGACGGCGATGAACAGCAGCAGCGATGGGGGGCTCATGCGCCTACCTCCCGGCGCCGCGTGTGGCGGAAGTGCAGCAGCAGCACCAGGGTCGCCGCCCCGATCGCCCCCAGCAGCAGATGGCGGTCGGGCAGCAGCAGCAGGGCGCCGAGCCCGGTGGCCAGCGCGATGATGAAGGGCAGCCCCTGGCGCAGGCGTCGCGCCTGCTCGAGGGTCAGCACGATGAACAGCGCCGTCAGGGCGAACTCGATCCCCTGGCTGTTGAAGTCCAGGGTGGTGCCGATCAGCACCCCGGCGAGGGAGCCCAGCACCCACCACCCCTGGTTGAGCAGGGTGACCCGGAAGGCCAGGGCTTGGTCGCCGGCGCGTTCGGCGGGCAGGGTGGTGATCAGCGAGTAGGTCTCGTCGGTGAGGGCGAAGATCAGGTAAGGCTTGCGCCATCCCGCGCCCTGGAAGCGCTTGAGCAGCGACAGCCCGTAGAAGAGGTGGCGCGAGTTGAGCATTAGGGTGGCCACGGCCAGCTCCACCAGCCCGGCGCCGGCGGCCAGCAGCGTCACCGCCAGGAACTGGCCGGCACCGGCGTAGATCACCAGCGACATCAGCACCGCCGCCCACCACGGCACGCCGACCTCGATGGCGAGGATGCCGTAGGCGGCCCCTAGGGGGAGATAACCGAACATCACGGGGAGGGTCAGCAGCCCGGCTTCCTTCCAGGCGTGGGGCAATGACACGGTGGTAGACTCCTTGTGGGTCGATGGGCATTGAGGCGCCCCGAGCCCGCCATGGTAAGCCAGATTCACCGTCTTGGCAGCAATAGACACGATGATCACCTGATTAGCGCAGGGAGGCAGGATGAAACGACTGCTCGTGTGGGATATTCCGGTTCGGCTCTTCCACTGGGCCCTGGTCGGGCTGGTGGCGCTCTCCTTCTACACCATGAAGACCGAGGGGGCTCCCTTTGTCTTCCCCACCGACATCCATGCCCGCGCCGGCTACCTGCTGCTGGGCCTGCTGCTGTTTCGCTGGCTGTGGGGGCTTACGGGCAGCTTCCATGCCCGCTTCGCCAGCTTCCTGCGCTCGCCGCGGACCATGCTCGACTACGCTCGTGCGATGCTGCGCGGCCGCCCGCCGGCCTATGCCGGGCATAACCCGCTGGGCGGCGCCATGGTGCTGGTGATGCTGCTGTCGCTGAGCGTGCAGGCGGTAAGCGGGCTGTTCATGAGCGACGACATCTTCTTCAACGCGCCGCTGAACGGCTGGGTGGATGACGACACCGCCTCTCTGATCCAGTCGATCCACCACCTCAACGCCAACCTGGTCCTCGTGCTGGTGGCCGGCCACCTGCTGGCCCTGGTGGTGCACCGCCTCAAGGGTGAGCGACTGGTCGGTGCCATGTTCAGCGGCCGCAAGGCACTGGAGGAGGCCCCTTGGGACGAGCCCGAGGAAGGTGCGCAGCGGCGGGTGGCGAGCCTGTGGCTAGCCCTGGTGCTCGCGGGGATCAGCCTGCTGCCCGTGGTGTGGCTGTGGCAGGCGTGACCCGGTTGCGGCAGCCATGACGACGACGGGGTGGCCGGTGGCCACCCCGTCTCGCCTGATGGCGCCGTCGCTTACTCGGCGCGGTAGTTGTCGTGGCAACCCTTGCAGCTGTTGGCAACGGCGCCTACCTGCTTGCGCAGGGCGGCGAACTCCTCGCCGTCGTCGACCATCTGCGCCAGGGTGTTGGCCTCCGCGATGAAGGTGTCGCGACGCTCGTGGAAACCCTCCCAGTCATCGCCGATCTTGGCCAGGGCCTCGGTCTCCACCCCGTGGCCGTCATCGCGCAGGGTACCCTCCATGAACCCCTCCCAGGGCAGTGGGGCGGCCGCGGCCAGGTTGGCGGCCTTGGTGGCGAACACCTCGGCGTCATAGTCGATCTCGCCCTGGGCCATGGCCCCCATGGGGCCGAGCTGCCAGGCCAGCACCCGCAGCGCGGACTGGCGGTACTCGATGGCCTCGTCGGGCTCGGCGGCCTGGGTGGCGAGGGGCAGGGCCAGGGCGGCGGAGAGCCCCAGGGCGAGCAGGGGGCGCAAGGTCACGGTCATCACGAACTCCTTTCGTCTGTCTGTCGTCGGCGTGTCGATGGTTGGCTTGATCAGCCCCCATCCGACGAACCTAAGCCTAGCACCCCGTCGTGTCAGTTGCCCTCGGTCATCTGTCGCAGCTGGCGAGCACGGAAGCGGGCATAACCGGTGCAGCCGGCGAAGAGGAAAAGCGACACCAGCGCCTCCAGAGTGCCGCGCAGCCCCTGCCCGGGCAGGGTCGCCACCATCACGCCCTGGGAGAAGTAGAGCAGGCTGACGAAGGCCAGCCAGGCGTGGCCGCGGGGGCGCCTGCCGATCAGCGAGGGCAGGAAGAGCACCAGGGGAAGCACGAAGGCGACGATAGGGATCAGCGGACCGCTGTCGCCCTCGATCTGCAGCCCGCGGTAGACCATCAGCGCCAGCAGTACCCCGTAGCTGCCCAGCACCAGCCGGCGCATCTTCGCGGTCAGGTGATCCAGGCCGCGCTGGTTCTCGAGTCGTTCCAGCCAGGCCCTCATGCGCCCTTCTCGCGCATGGCGGCCAGGGCCAGGGCGAGACGCGCCAGGCGTCTGCCCTGGGCATGCGCCAGGCTGCGCTCCTCGTCGTCCAGCGGGCGGTCGCTGCGCTTGCCGGCCAGGTGGCTGGCTCCGTAGGGCGTGCCCCCGCCGGTGGTCGCCATCAGTTCGGTCTCGCTGTAGGGGAGGCCGGCGTAGACCATGCCGTGGTGCAGCAGCGGCACCAGCATGGTGAGCAGGGTGGCCTCCTGGCCGCCGTGCAGGCTCGAGGTGGAGGTGAAGGCGGTGGCAGGCCTGTCGATCAAGGCGCCGCCCAGCCACAGCTCGCTGGTGCCGTCGAGGAAGTGCTTGAGGGGCGCGGCCATGTTGCCGAAGCGGGTCGGGCTGCCGATGGCCAGGCCGGCGCAGTGACGCAGGTCGTCGAGGCTGGCGTAGATCGCACCCTCATCGGGGATCTCGGGATCCACCGCCTCGCAGGTCGGCGAGACCGGCGGCACGGTACGCAGCCGCGCCTCGACGCCGCGCACCGACTCGACGCCGGCGGCCAGGCGCTCGGCCATGGCGCGGGTGGCGCCGTGGCGGGAGTAGTAGAGAATCAGCACATAGGGCAGGGAAGCGCTCATCGATGCTCCTGGTCGAGGGAGGGGGTGGCATTGTAGCAAGCCGCGTCCGGCGGCTCACGACGAGAGCACGGCGCCCTGCGTCTCGGGCAGGCGGCGGTAAACCCAGGCCTCGCCGCCGTCGTCCAGGGGGAGGCGCACCCGCTCGTAGCGGATGCCCAGGCGTTCGTAGCGATCCAGCCGGCGCAGCGCCTCGGCATCGACGGTCAGCACCTCGCCCTCGACACGCTCCCCGGGCGCCGGCTCGAGGTCGAGCCCGGTGCGTCGCCAGCCGGAGAGGGTCGCCGGCCGGGTGTCGACCCGCTCCCCGAGCACCACCCAGCGGATGGGAGGGACACGCAGGGTACCGTAGACGAAGACCTCGTGGGGGCCGTCGTTGATGGGCGCCAGGTGGTCGGGGCGCTCGTAGGTGAAGGGGCTGAGCATGGTCAGCCACAGCCAGCCTGCCAGGGCCAGCGGGGCGCCGATCAGGGCGCTGATCACCAGGTGTCGGGGTCGCATGGTCGTCTCGCGGTCGCGGTGGGCCCATCCTGCCATGCGTCGGCGTCGCTGTCCGCCTCGGCGCTCTGCTAGGATGGAAGTCCCCATGACGACGGAGGGTTGAGCCATGAACCAGTCGGCACGCGACGACCTCGATTTCCAGGCGCTGATGGTGGATGTGCAGCCGCTGACCCGGGGGCGGGGGCGCGCCGATACCGGGCGGGGCGCGCGTTCCCCCAGCGAGGCCCAGCTGGCCCGCCGCGAGAGCGCCGAGGCCGAGCTCGAGGGCCACGGCTTCCTCTCCGACGACTTCGTCGACCTGGTGCCGCCCTTCGACCCGCTCGAGTATCGCCGCGACGGCATCCAGGAGGGCGTGGTGGATCGGCTGCGCCATGGCGGCTATGCCGCCCAGGCCCGACTGCATCTGCTGCGTCGCCCGCTGGAGGAGTGCCGGCGCAGCCTGCCGCCCTTCATTCACGAGGCCTACGCCCACGACCTGCGCTCGGTGCTGATCGTGCATGGCCGCAGCCAGGCCATCGACGGGGCGCCCAACGTGCTGCGCTCCTACCTGGCCAAGTGGCTGCGCGAGTTCCCCGAGGTGCAGGCCTATGTCTCGGCGCAGCCCGCCGACGGCGGCCTGGGTGCCACCTGGGTGATGCTGCGCAAGAGCGAGCGGGCCAAGGCCGCCAACCGAGAACGCCAGCAGAAGCGGCGGGGGTGAGGTGTCGCAGGGTAGACCCTGTCGCCGAGACCGCCCTTGCGGGCCTCCGCCGGCGACAGGTCGTTATTGCTCTCAGGCGAAGGCGGGGGCTGTGTCGCGGCGCCTGGCCTGCTCACGCTGGCGAAGGCGGAACAGCGGCTCGGGCTGGTCCACCGCCGGCTGGTAGGCGCGGCTGAAGACCCGCAGGTTGCGCAGGGCGTCCTCCAGCCACTGGTCCTCGCGCAGCGCCAGGCCATCGAAGCCGCAGCGGGTCATGAAGTGGAGCTGGTCCACCAGCACATCGCCCACGGCGCGGATCTCGCCGCGGTAGCCGTGGCGTTCCCGCAGCAGGCGCGCCAGGCTGTAGCCGCGCCCATCGGTGAACTTCGGGAAGTCGATGGCGATCAGCGGGGCGGCGGCAAGCTCCGCCGCCAGTGCCGGCGTCAGCTCGGTGTCGGCGGCAAGCCAGGGCGCGCGCGCGGCATCGTCAGGGCTCTCTCGCCACTGCGCCAGCGGCACGATGGCGGCCACGTCGGCCGGCGGCTCGCCCTCGCGCACCAGGGTCCAGTGATCCGCGGCGGGTTCGCCGCGGAAGAGGTAGGGGCCGGTGGTCACGGCGTGAAGGGGCTGATCAGGCATAGACGCGCTCCTTGAAGGGCTTGAGGCCGATGCGACGATAGGTGTCGAGGAAGGTCTCGCCGTCATGGCGCTCGCCGACGTAGACCTTGAGCAGGGTGTCGATGACGTCGGGGACGGCATCACGGCTGAAGGAGGGGCCGAGGATCTTGCCCAGCGAAGCGGCGTTGCCCTGGGCGCCGCCGAGCGAGACCTGGTACCACTCCTCGCCCTTCTTGTCGACGCCGAGGATGCCGATGTGGCCGACGTGGTGGTGGCCACAGGCGTTCATGCAGCCCGAGATGTTGAGGTCCAGCGGGCCCAGGTCGTAGAGGAAGTCGAGGTCCTCGAAGCGCTCCTGGATCGCCTGGGCCACCGGGATCGACTTGGCGTTGGCCAGGGCGCAGTAGTCGCCCCCCGGGCAGCAGATCAGGTCGGCCAGGGTACCCACCGTGGGGTTGGCCATGCCCAGCGCCTCCAGCCGTTGCCAGAGCTCCTCCAGGCGATCCATGGGCACGTCGGAGAGCACCAGGTTCTGCTCGTGGGTGACGCGCAGCTCGCCGAAGCTGAACTCTTCGGCGAGGTCGGCCACCTGGTGCATCTGCTCGGCGGTGACGTCGCCGGGGGAATGGCCGCGGCGCTTGAGCGACAGGGTCACCGCCTTGTAGCCCGGCACCTTATGGCCCTGGACGTTGTTGGTCATGAAGCGGCCGAAGGCACGGTTCTCGCCGCGCAGCGCCTCGACGCGGGCGATGGCCTCCTCGGCCACCGGGCGCCGCTCGGGGTCGACGAAGTGGGCCGCCACCCGCTCGACGCTCTCGCGGGTCAGGGTCTGGGGCCCCTCCTTGAGGTGGGCCCACTCCTCGTCGACGCGGCGGCGGAACTCCTCGATGCCCAGCGCCTTGACCAGGATCTTGATGCGCGCCTTGAACTTGTTGTCGCGGCGGCCGAACTGGTTGTAGACGCGCACCAGCGCCTCGAGGTAGGTGAGCAGGTGCTGCCAGGGCAGGTCATCGCGTACCACCTCGCCGATCATCGGCGTGCGACCCAGGCCGCCGCCGGCCAGCACCTTGACCCGCACCTCGCCGTCGGTGTCGCGCCACAGGCGCAGGCCCACGTCGTGCACCTGGATGGCGGCACGATCCTCCTCGGCGCCGGTCACCGCGATCTTGAACTTGCGCGGCAGGTAGGCGAACTCGGGGTGGAAGGTGGACCACTGGCGGATCAGCTCGCACCAGGGGCGCGGGTCGACCTCCTCGTCCTCGGCGACGCCGGCGAACTGGTCGGTGGTGGTGTTGCGGATGTCGTTGCCGCTGGTCTGGATGGCGTGCATCTGCACGCTGGCAAGCTCCGCCAGCATGTCCGGCACCGTCTCGAGCTTCGGCCAGTTGAGCTGCAGATTGGTGCGGGTGGTGAAGTGGCCGTAGCCACGGTCGTAGTCCCGCGCCAGGTCGCCCAGCTTGCGCAGCTGGTAAGCGGCCAGCATGCCGTAGGGGATGGCGATGCGCAGCATGGGGGCGTAGCGCTGCACATAGAGGCCGTTCTGTACCCGCAGCGGCAGGAACTCCTCCTCGCTCAGGCGACCGGCCAGGTAGCGCGCCATCTGGTCGCGGAACTGTTCCACGCGTTCGTTGACGAGGGTCTGGTCATGGGCGTCGTAGCGATACATTCGGCCATCCTGATGCAGTGAAAGGGCGGATCCTGGCCCAGTACCTTATGCCTTGAGCGATATTATTTAAAAGAATAAATATTCATAGTTTTTATACGAAAAGTAATTACACGATCACCTGCTGCCAGCGCCGGCGCTGCCAGATCGCCGCGAACCACAGCGAGTTGAGGGCGCGATAGCCCAGCTGCACCCACCAGATGCCCACCAGCCCCTGGTCGAGCCAGACCCCGACCCACCACGCCAGCGGCAGGAACAGCAGCCACTGCAGCGAGAGGGTCGCGGTCATCACGGTGCGGTTGGCGCCGGCGCCCAGCAGCGCCTGGGCCAGCACCAGGGCGGCGGCATCGAGCACGATCATTAGCGCGGTGAGACGCAGCGGCAGCCGTGCCAGCTCCACCAGGGCGGCATCATGCAGGAAGAGCCCCAGCACGGCATCGGGGAAGAGCGCCATGGGCAGGGCGATCACCGCCAGGCACAACCAGGCCAGGTGGACCACCTCCCAGCCCCAGCGGTGGGCATCGCCATGGGCCTCGCGGCCCAGGGCCTCGCCCACCAGGCTCATCGCCGCCATGCCGAGCCCCACCCCGGGCAGGATCAGCAGCAGCGAGAGGTTCACCAGCACGTGGCCCGCCGCCACGCTGGCGGTGCCCACCTGGCCGAGGATCCAGAACAGCACCGCGTAGCCGCCGGCGAACCACAGCTGCTGGAAGGAGTGGGGGGCGGCCAGGCGCAGGGTGGTCAGGAAGGTGAGGCGGCGTGGAACCCCGGCCAGGAAACCGCTGGGGCGAGCGTGGCGCAGGCTGGCGGCGGCCCAGAGGGCCAGTCCCGCGAAGAGCGACAGGGTGGTGCCGGCCCCGGCACCGGCCGCGCCCATGGCGGGGAGCCCCAGGTAGCCGAAGATCAGCACCAGGCTCGCCGCCACATTGACGGCGTGCATTGCCAGGATGATACGCAGGTAGAGGCCGGTCTGCTGGATGCCGTTCCAGTAGCCACGGAAGCAGAAGATCATCGCCACCGCCACCAACGAGAGCACCCGCCAGCGGAAGTAGGTGACGGCCTCGGCGGTGACCGCGGGGTCCTGGTTGATCAGCGCCACCAGGCCTGGGGCCTGCCACAGGCAGAGCAGGGTGATCGGCAGGGCGAGCAGCGCGGCGATCACCAGCCCCGCGTTGAGGGGCACGGCGCGCCGCGCCCAGGCCGCCTCCCCGTGGCGTCGGGCGGTCTGGGCCTGCACCCCCGAGGAGAGCCCAAACAGCAGGGCGGTGACCAGGAACATCAGGTAGCCGCCGATGCCGACCCCGGCCAGGGGCACCTCGCCCAGGCTGCCCACCATGGCGGCATCGATCAGGTTGATCAGGCTCTGGGAGAGCATGCCGGCGATGATCGGCAGGGCGAGACGCAGGATGGTGCGACGGCGTGACGATGGGGGCAGCATGGCGATCCGCGACAGGGGAAGAGGGCGGGCCGCCGAGACGGCCCGCCGCGGGTCAGGCGGGGTCGTAGGAGAGCACCGGCGCCAGCCAGCGCTCCATCTCCGCGAGGCTCATGCCCTTGCGCTCGGCCAGCGACTCGACCTGGTCGCGGGTGATCTTGCCGGTGGCGAAGTACTTCGACTGCGGGTGCGAGAAGTACCAGCCCGCCACCGCGGCCGCCGGCCACATGGCGAAGTTCTCGGTAAGGGTGATGCCGGCGGCCTCGGTGGCCTCGAGCAGTCGGAAGAGGGTGGGCTTCTCGGTATGGTCGGGACAGGCGGGGTAGCCCGGCGCCGGGCGGATGCCCTGGTACTTCTCGGCGATCAGCGCCTCGTTGTCCAGCGTCTCCTCGGGGACATAGCCCCAGAACTCCTTGCGCACCCGCTCATGCAGCCGCTCGGCGAAAGCCTCGGCCAGGCGGTCGGTGAGCGACTGCACCAGGATGGCGTTGTAGTCGTCGCCGGCGGCCTTGTAGGCCTCGGCGAGCTCCTCCACGCCATGGCCGGTGGTCACCGCGAAGCCGCCGATCCAGTCCGGCTTGCCGCTCTCCCTGGGCGCCACGAAGTCGGCCAGGCTGTAGCAAACCCCGTCGCGGTTCTTGGTGGTCTGCTGGCGGATATGGTGCAACCGCTCGATCACCGTCTCGCGGGACTCGTCTGCATACACCTCGATGACGTCGTCATCGACGCTGTTGGCGGGCCAGATGCCGATCACCCCGCGCGCCTGCACGCGCCTCTCGTCGATCAGCCTGGCGAGCATCGCCTGGGCGTCGCGGAACAGACTGCGGGCCGCCTCGCCCACCTTGTCGTCGTCGAGGATCTTCGGGTACTTGCCGGCCAGCTGCCAGCTCATGAAGAAGGGCGTCCAGTCGATGCGCTCGACCAGCTCCGCGAGGTCGTAGTCGTCGAAGGTCAGGGTGCCGGTCATGGCCGGCCGCGGCGGCGTGTAGCCGGCCCAGTCCAGCCGGCACTTGCGCTCCCGCGCCTGGGCGTAGCTGAGGTCGGCGGCCTTGGGGCGGCGCTTGGCGTTACGCTCGCGCACCCTGTCATACTCGGCGCGGATCTCCTCGACATAGGCCGGCTTGAGGGTCGGCGATAGCAGCTTGCCCGCCACCCCCACGGCGCGGGAGGCGTCGGCCACGTAGATCACCGGCTGCTCGTACTGGGGCTCCACCTTGACCGCGGTATGCGCCTTGGAGGTGGTGGCCCCGCCGATCAGCAGCGGTAGGGTGAAGCCCTGGCGCTGCATCTCCTTGGCCACATGGACCATCTCGTCCAGCGACGGGGTGATCAAGCCTGAGAGGCCGATGATGTCGGCGTTCTCGTCGCGGGCGGTCTGCAGGATCTTCTCCGCCGGCACCATCACGCCCAGGTCGATCACCTCGTAGTTGTTGCACTGCAGGACCACGCCGACGATGTTCTTGCCGATGTCGTGAACGTCGCCCTTGACCGTGGCCATGACGATCCTGCCCTTGGCCTGGGTGTCGGCGCTCTTCTCCGCCTCGATGTAGGGGATCAGGTAGGCCACCGCCTGCTTCATCACCCGCGCCGACTTGACCACCTGGGGCAGGAACATCTTGCCGGCGCCGAACAGGTCGCCGACCACGTTCATGCCGTCCATCAGCGGCCCCTCGATCACCTCGATCGGGCGCTCGGCACGTTGCCTGGCCAGCTCGGTGTCTTCCTCGATGTAGGCGGTGATCCCCTTGACCAGGGCATGCTCGATGCGCTTCTCCACCTCCCAGGAGCGCCACTCGAGGTCCTCCTTCCGGGCCGCCCCGCCGCCGTCGCCCTTGTACTTCTCGGCGAGGTCTACCAGGCGCTCGGTGCTGTCGGCGCGGCGGTTGAGCACCACGTCCTCCACCGCCTCGCGCAGCTCCTCGGGGAGGTCGTCATAGACCGCCAGCTGGCCGGCGTTGACGATGCCCATGGTCAGCCCGGCGCGGATGGCGTGATAGAGGAACACCGAGTGGATCGCCTCGCGCACCGGGTTGTTGCCGCGGAAGGAGAAGGAGACGTTGGAGACGCCGCCGGAGACCATGGCGTGGGGCAGGTGCTCGCGGATCCAGCGGGTGGCCTCGATGAAGTCCACGGCGTAGTTGTCGTGCTCCTCGATGCCGGTGGCGATGGCGAAGATGTTGGGGTCGAAGATGATGTCTTCCGGCGGGAAGCCGATCTCCTCCACCAGCAGGCGATAGGCGCGCTGGCAGATCTCGGTCTTGCGCGCGAAGGTGTCCGCCTGACCCGCCTCGTCGAAGGCCATCACCACCACCGCGGCGCCATGGCGGCGACAGATGGTGGCCTGCTCGCGGAAGGCCTCTTCGCCCTCCTTCATGGAGATGGAGTTGACCACCGCCTTACCCTGCACGCACTTCAGGCCCGCCTCGATGATCTCCCACTTGGAGGAGTCGATCATGATCGGCACCCGGGCGATGTCAGGCTCGCCGGCGATCAGGTTCAGGAAGCGCACCATCGCCTCCTGGGACTCCAGCATCCCCTCGTCCATGTTGATGTCGATGATCTGGGCGCCGTTCTCCACCTGCTCGAGGGCCACCTCCAGGGCGGTGGTGTAGTCCTCCTCTTTGATCAGCCGCTTGAAGCGCGCCGAGCCGGTGACGTTGGTGCGTTCGCCGACGTTCACGAACAGCGAGTCGGGGGCGATGTTGAAGGGCTCGAGGCCCGACAGGCGACAGGCCAGCGGCACCTCGGGCACCCGGCGCGGGGCCAGCCCCTGGATGGCACGGTGGATCGCGGCGATATGCTCAGGGGTGGAGCCGCAGCAGCCGCCGATGATATTGACCAGGCCGCTCTCGGCGAACTCGGCGACGATGGCCGCCATCTCCTCCGGAGTCTGGTCGTACTCGCCGAACTCGTTGGGCAGGCCGGCGTTGGGGTGGGCCGAGACGAAGGTCTCCGCCTTGGTGGAGAGTTCCTCGATGTGGGGGCGCAGCTCGGCGGCACCCAAGGCACAGTTGAGGCCCACCGAAAGGGGCCGGGCGTGGCGCACCGAGTTCCAGAAGGCCTCGGTGGTCTGTCCGGAGAGGGTGCGCCCCGAGGCGTCGGTGATGGTGCCGGAGATCATCACCGGGTGGCGTTCGCCGCGCGCCTCGAAGAGCTCCTCCAGGGCGTAGATCGCCGCCTTGGCATTCAGGGTGTCGAAGATCGTCTCGATCATGATCAGATCGGCGCCACCCTCGATCAGCGCCTCGGCCGCCTCGTAGTAGTTCTCGCGCAGCGCGTCGAAGGTGACGTTGCGCTTGGCGGGGTCGTTGACGTCCGGGGAGAGCGAGGCGGTGCGTGAGGTGGGGCCGAGCACCCCGGCCACGTAGCGCGGCACGCCGGTCTCCTCGGCCACCGCGTCGCAGACACGCCGGGCCAGGCGCGCCGCCTCGCGGTTGAGCTCCGGCACCAGCGCCTCCATGCCGTAGTCGGCCTGGGAGAGGCGGGTGCTGTTGAAGGTATTGGTCTCGACGATGTCGGCGCCGGCCTCGAGGTACTCGCGGTGGATCCGCGCCACCAGGTCGGGGCAGGTGAGGGCGAGCAGGTCGTTGTTGCCCTTGAGGTCGGTGGCCCAGTCGGCAAAGCGCTCGCCGCGGAACTCCTCCTCGGAGAGGTCGGCGTTCTGGAGCATGGTGCCCATGCCACCGTCGAGCATCAGGATGCGCTCCTCGAGGCATTGGGTCAGGCGTGCGGTCTGGGCGGTGGGAACAACGGCCATGGGTCGAGTCGATCTCCAGCGTGTTGGTGGGCCGGGGCCGCGAGGACGTTCGTGCGTCTTCTGCGAGGCGGCCAGGGTCAAGCCCGCCATCTTACCAAAGCCGCGGGGGCAGGGGCAGGCGACGGGATAAAAACCCAGCAATTCACTCGGGATTGTCTCGTCGCGCCGCCTGCCTTACCATTGGCACCATCACTTCTCCGGTACGTGGCGACCCCGCCGCTGCCGCGGACCGACAGCGAGACCTGACATGAGCGAACCGATCCAGATCACCGACAGCGCCCAGGATTACCTCGCCGAGCTGCTCGAGAAGCAGAACGTCGAGGGGATCGCGGTGCGCATCTTCATCACCCAGCCCGGCACCCCCTACGCCGAGACCTGCCTCGCCTACTGCCGTCCCGGCGAGGAGGAGCCCACCGACGAGAAGCTGGAGCTTGCCAAGCTCAACGTCTTCCTCGACAAGAACAGCCTGCCGTTCCTGGAAGAGGCGGTGGTGGACTTCAATGCCGACCGCATGGGTGGCCAGCTGACCATCAAGGCGCCCAATGCCAAGATGCCCAAGGTCAACGCCGACAGCCCCCTGGAGGATCGCGTCAACTACATCCTCTACAGCGAGATCAACCCGGGGCTCGCGGCCCACGGCGGCGAGATCAAGCTGATCGAGCTGACCGGCGAGAACGTCGCGGTGCTGGCCTTCGGCGGCGGCTGCCAGGGCTGCGCGGCAGTGGACCTCACCCTCAAGGAGGGCGTCGAGCGCACCCTGATGGAGCGTATCCCGGAGCTCGGCGGCATCCGCGACGTCACCGACCACACCGACACCACCAACGCCTACTACCGCTAGGCGCGAGCCGTCGGCCTGCGCGCCGGCAGCCTGACGAGAAGGGCCCCGCCAACCGGCGGGGCCCTTCTCGTTGTGGCGTGGAACGATGGTCAGCGGGTGTCATCGGGGGATGCGTCGGCTGCCGCTTCTGTCGCCTTGTCCGCCTTCTCTTCCTCGCCGCCTTCCGCCTCCGGTGCCAACGCCCCCTCCGGATCGCCAACCCCCGGCACCTGCCACAGGCAGCGATGCAGCTGCTCCTCCAGTCGGCGTACCCGGCCGGCTTGCTCCTCCAGGTGGCGCTTCTGCTCGTCGACCCGCGCCTGCAGCAGGCTGCGCTCGTGCTCGCGGGTATCGGCCTGGGCCACCGCCTGGCGACGGGCCCAGTCGGTCTCGCGATGCCGTTTCTCCTCCTCGGCCAGCCGGCCATGGGCCTCCTGAAGCTGGCCTTCCAGGCGTTCCAGGCGCTTCTCCAGCTGCGCCTCGCGGCCGGCGGCGGCCTTCTCCAGGGCCTGGCGC
>NZ_AXCA01000149.1:0-46338 GCF_000475415.1 Halomonas sp. PBN3
GGTCTACCCGACCTATAACTCACCTGCTTCGAAGCGGCATCGCTCCGGTCGTTGGCACCTTCGCAGCTCGCCCGCCAGCGCTGGATCTGCTCGGGGTAGAGGCCCCGCTGCCGGCAGTACTCGGCACGCTCGGCTTCACTGAGGGCCGCCGTTTCCAGTACGGCGTGGAACTTATCCTGAGAGCTCCAGCCCTCAGGGTCATCACTCTGGTCCGGCAGGAGGCGGCCTGCTTGCCGAGCCTTCTTGTGCCAGGTGTACAGCGTTGCCGCGGAGATGCCTTCTTCCTGGGCCACCTCCGCCACCGTGCGGTTATGCGGCGGGAGCAGCTTCTTGAGGATGGCTTCCCGGCGCTCGTCTGAGTACTTCATCGGAACCTCGTCACGCCCCACATCGTTCAGAGTCTAACAGCCGCTGACACTCCAACTAGCTTGACAGTGGGGGATACAGGAGAGGTGCAAGGAGACCTCCAAGGGCACCTCGCCGTCAGCGGGATCGCGTGCTGAGTGAAGCAGCGTGTGGCCCAAAATGCTGCGGTTATTCTTTGAATCCAGGCTTCCCAGTTGTAGCGTGTTTTTTATGTCATTTTTTCGACTTCGGCCCTTGGAGTTGTTGGGCCGAAGTCTAGGATGGGGGATCCCTGAACTTATAGGTGCTTTGATTTGGTGTGAGACAATAGTGGTTTTGTAGCTGGTGTCCAGAGTATTTCACTTCCCTTGCGTACCAAGCCGGATTTGGTTTTCCGAAAAGCATGGCTGAATTTATTGGATGCAGCACTTTGTGCATCTGCATCTCTGACATATCGTGCGAGTGTGGTTGCAGGGCGAACGCCATAACGTGCTCCCGGAGAGGCACAGGTCCAAATATGCCTGAGCGTGATGGCCAGTTCCGGCTCATGGCGATCTAGATAAGCCAGAGCAATGGCGCATGCTTCGAGAGTTAGAGCGTCGTGCTCGCAGAGGCTCCATGCGTTAGTCGGCTTACCTTGCGAATCGTAGGTGAAAGTTTTTCCTATATCATGGAGCAGGCCTGCCACAAAACCGAGCTCTAGAAGAGCGCGTGGCATGTTGGGCTCGTTAAGTTTAATCATGGCGACCACATTTCGTGCAACTTCCAGAGAGTGTTCCAGCAGTCCGCCGCGGTAGGCATGGTGATGTGATCGGCTAGCTGGCGCGTTTAGAAAAACTTCCAGGCGGTCCTTCCTTTCGATAACACGCCTGATAAAGTTCTTAAGATGAACTGACTTCAGTGAGCGTACAGATGCTACCAATTTATCCAATGATTCGGGAGCAGAGCAGTATACCCTAGGCAAGCTGTGCAAATATGGCTGCATATTGACTTCGTCGCGTGATGCCAGGCGGATATTGTGCAGTTTTACATCCAGGCCCAAAGAGTTGCTTCCACACTCGATTCCAGAAACAGTGACTTGGTCAAGGTATCCAATGGTCTCTGGTATGGTTTCATTATCGGCATCCAGGCCAGCAATGTAATCCGTATCGCAGTTGCTCAGGCGGAGCTTTATATAGGGTGAGCCATGCTGGTCGAATTCTACGATTCGTCCAGTAAGTCGGTAGACTCCAGAAAAGTTGGGTGAGATCCGGCGGGAAAAATTATTCAGTTTCATCTTCTTTCTCCTTTTTGGAATTAGAGAGAGGTGTTCCAATTAGTCTTTCGAAAGCTGACCCATCCATGCGGGTAGCGTTTGGTATGTAGCGTGAGTAAACTTTGAACAACATCTCAGTGGATGAGTGGCCCAGGATTTTAGCTACCCATTCGGGATTTTCTCCCGAAGCAAGAAAAAGCGTCGCTGCAGTATGTCGTGTCTGGTATGGACGACGCTTTTTCATACCGAGACGACGAAGCAGTGGATACCAGACTCGCTTGGTTACGTTGTTGTGATCCAAAGGCTCTCCAAGACGGTTGCAAAAAACATATTCACTTTTGTGTCTTGTGACGGCATGTTGCCGCTTGAGAGCATCCAGTACAGGGCCAAGCAACGGAATTTCACGCTGAGACCCATCTGTCTTGGTATATTCAGTCTGGCCTCTTATGAGTGTTTCTCGGACCAGGATTTCACACTTCTCGAAATCGATATGCTTCCATTTCAGGCCATCGACTTCTCCGGTCCTTAGTCCAGTGTAGAACCGAACAATATAGTAATTTCGGAAGTCGGGCCTAACCTGTCTGATGATATGTTCGACCTCCTTCAGTGAAAATGGCTCTATGTGGCTTTTTTTAAGCTTCAGCGGTTTGATATTCCTGTAAGGCGTCTCGAATCCAAGCCGGTCTGCAGCTTCGTCGACTATCATGCGAATAACTGCCATGTGGCTGTTGATCGTTTTCGGAGAAAGCATGACGTTGCTGCCTCTTCCTCTCCGTTGGGCAAGTTTGGCTCTGAACTCCAGGATGTTGGATTTCGTGATGTGGGCGACCGGGATGTCACCGAATTCCGGAATCAAGGAGTTTTCCAATATCGAGTTGACGTTACGTATGTGTGACTGCCGCCACTCTACCTGCATTTCCTGGAACCATTGATTGGCAAATTCCTTGAATGTCACACTTATGACAGTATCCCTGTTGTAAAGTGAACCACCTCCTTCTCTTTCGCTTTGAGAGTTTTGTTGTTGAATCTTCTTCAAGTTACGGCTTCCCGGGAAGAACTCGGCATAGTCGAGCTCATCCAGCAGAATCTTGGCTTCGACTCGCTGCATCAGCTTCTCGACTTGTTTTCGGTTTGCAGGGGTATCCGTCAGCGCCGTCTGCTCTCGGCAACGCACGCCCTGATAGAAGAAGTCGAGATAGAGTTTTCCTGTTTCCTTGCGGACTCGGACCTTACCCATGACATACCCCTCCACCTGCCATGGGGATCGCCAGATCGTCGCCTGTGGAGTCGGCCAGCATTTCTTGCTCAACCGCTTCCCAGAGGAAAAGGATTTTTCGCCGCCCGAAAGGCTTGATGTAGTGCTTGCCTTCAAGGAGGACGGTGTCCTTGAGGCACTGGCGGATGGTGCGGCAGTCGTACTTGATCCTGGCCGCGAGCTCTTCCGTGGTGAGGTAGGTATAGGAGGTATCCATCGAAAACGCCCTCGCGTGGTGATAGCCTGTGTCTACAAAAGGCATTCGCAGTAGCCAAATGCCATCCTGAATGGCATTTTAGCCCTCATAATCACATTTGCAAGGGCTTTTTGTTATCCAGGATAAAAAAATCACCTTTGGGATGGAGTGAGCATGATTCGATGCCACCTGGCGCGCCTGATGGGGGAGCGCAAGATGAAGATCGTGGATGTGGCGAGAGAGACCGGGTTAAACCGCAATACGGTGACGCTTCTCTACAAGGAGACGGCGCAGCGCATCGATCTGGAAGCGTTGGAGAAACTGTGTCGGCTGTTCCAGTGCGAGGTGAGCGATCTTCTGGAGTACGTGCCCGAGGAGCCGTGAGAAAGGGGGGGTGGCCACTTCAGGCGTCTTGTGACGCTGTCTGCCCGAAGGTCGTTGTTCGACGGCAATGGCTGGAAGAGATTTCCGATGGGTGGCACGGGAGTGTCACAGTGGTGTCACAGGCGACTTTTCCTGCAGACAACGAAAAGAGGCAGGCCAGTAAGATACTGACCTGCCTCTAAAATATTGGTAGCGGGGACCGGATTTGAACCGATGACCTTCGGGTTATGAGCCCGACGAGCTACCAGGCTGCTCCACCCCGCATCGACGTGGGGTGTATTCTACAGGGTGTTCGCCTTTAGTCAAGCGTGGGCGTCAAACGCTCGTCCCTGGGGCCGCCCTTGGGCCATACTGACCGCGCTGTCATAAAGCTGACAGCTTGACCGAGAACAATGTGGTGCCGGCCGGCAGGGTCGGGACGCAGTGTCATCATCATCAGGGAGGTACACATGGCCAATTCATCTCGCGTCGCCTGGGTAACCGGTGGTACCGGCGGCATCGGCAGCGCGATCTGCCGTTCTCTGGCCGCCGAGGGCTACAAGGTCGTGGCCGGCTATCATAATCCGGAGAAGGCCAAGGCCTGGCTCGAGGAACAGAAGGCCGCCGGCTTCGACAACATCGACATCGCCGGCATCGACCTGGTCGACTATGACGCCTGCGTGAAGGGCGTCAAGGAGATCGAGGAGAAGCATGGCCCCATCGCCGTGCTGGTCAACTGTGCCGGGATCACCCGTGACGGCACCATGAAGAAGATGAGCCCCGAGCAGTGGCACGAGGTCATCGACACCAACCTCAACAGCGTCTTCAACACCTGCCGCAGCGTGATCGAGAGCATGCTGGAGCAGCAGTATGGCCGCATCATCAACATCTCCTCGATCAACGGCCGCAAGGGCCAGTTCGGGCAGGTGAACTACGCCGCGGCCAAGGCAGGCATGCATGGCCTGACCATGTCCCTGGCCCAGGAGACCGCCACCAAGGGCATCACCGTGAACACGGTCTCGCCGGGCTACATCGCCACCGACATGATCATGCAGATCCCGGAGAAGGTACGCGAGTCGATCCGCGAGACCATCCCGGTGAAGCGCTATGGCAAGCCCGAGGAGATCGGTCGCCTGGTGGCCTACCTGGCCGACGAGGAGTCGGGCTTCATCACCGGCGCCAACATCGATATCAACGGCGGCCAGTTCATGGGCTGAGGCCTGTCGCCACGGGCCCGCCACGGGCCGTCACGCCAGCGGAGCGCGAGGGAGATCCCCTCGCGCTCCGGTGTTTCGGAGCCCGGTCCCGAGGCTCAGGGCGGGGGCAGCTGCGCCAGGCGTTCGAGCATGCGGTCCAGTTCGCCCACCTCGCGCTCCCACAGCCCCGGGGAGACGGGACCCAACGCCAGCAGCTCGCAGAGCACGCCGCGGACCTCCTCGGCGCGCGATGGCTCGCGGCCGAGGTTCTCGTTGAGCCGCTCGACCTGGATCGCCAGGCGCAGCGGATCGTCGCGCTGGCTGACGCTGCCCACCGCCAGCAGCGAGAGGTGGACGCGAAGGCGCGCCAGCCCCTCCGCCACCGCCTCCGGGTCCGCTGTCTCGAGGCGTGCGGCGTTGCGCCGGGCATGGGCGCGACGCATGTCGTCGCCCAGGGAGAGCTCCTTCGGCAGTGACACCTCGCGGGCTTCGCCGCCCGCAAGCCGTTCGGCGTCGGCCGCGAGGTGCGCCTCCAGCAGCGGGCGCACGGCCTGCCATCCTTCCACCTGTTCGGCCACCGCCAGGCGCTCCAGCCGCTCGCGGCGGGCACGCACGATGCCGGACCAGCGCCGGCGCATGCCCTCGCTGCGGCGCCCGCCGGGCAGCGGCTCCAGGGCGGCGGCCTCGTCGATGGCGCGGGCCAGCACCGCCTCGTCGGCCAGGCGGTTGGGTTGCCAGGCGTCGAGGCGGTCGATCAGCGCCTGCATGGCGTCCTGGCGTTCCCGCGCCTGCCTGGCGTGGTCGTCGCGCGCCGCCTCGCGGCTGGCGAAGATGGTGTCGCAGAGGCCGCGGAACTCCCGCCACAGCGCCTGCTCCTCGCCCTTGGGGGCACGTCCCAGCTCGCGCCAGCGACGCTGCAGGCCCTTGGCCTGCTCGGCCCGACGCGCGGGGGGCATCTCGGCGGCGGCCAGCGTGCGCGCCTCCTCGATCAGGGCCCGCTTGGCCTCGGCGATCTCCCGGGCACGCTGGTCGATCAGCGCCTGGAGCCGGTGGCGAATGCTGCCGAAGCGGCGCCCGATCGCCTCGGCCTGGTCGCGAGGCACCGGCGAGGCGCGGCGCCACTGGTCGCGGGCGCGGTCACGGATCTCGCGCAGGGCGTCGGGATCGGCCTCCTGGGCGGGATGGTCGAGCAAGGTCTCGAGCTGTTCGCACAGCGCGGTGCGGGTGGCGAGGTTGGCCTGGCGCTCGGCATCCAGCCGCTCGCGCCAGGGGGCCAGGCGTTCGTGGATGCGGTTCGAGGCGGCACGGAAGCGGGTGGACTGGTCGCGGTTGGCGGCGGCATCGCCCAGCGATTTCCACTCCTTGACCAGCTGGCGGTGGCGGCGGTCGAGGGCGCCCTCCACGGCGGCCTCGTCCTCGGCCAGGGCCTCGATGGCACCGACCAGCTGCTCGCGCTTGGGGCCGGCGACGAAGCCGCGCCAGTCGCGCAGCTCGGCGAGCCTTGCGCCGAGGCGCTTGAAGCGGCCCTCTAGTGGCCGGCGTGCGGCCGCGGGAAGCCGCTCCATGCGCTGGCGCAGGCGCTGGTGCAGTCGGCTGGCGGGCTTGAAGGCGCCGCGCTCGAGCAGGTGCTCGAGCTCGTCGAGCTCCTGCTCGAGGCCTTCGGCGGAGGCCGCCTCGTCGGACTTCTGCGGTTCGCCTCGCTGGCTCAGGGCCTGGCGGGCGCGGCGCATCAGGGCGGTGGGTGCCAGCCCCTCGGGCCAGGCGATGGCCGTGAGCAGTGAGGCTGCGCGATCATCGTCGCCGTCGGCCAGGGCCCGTTCCAGCTCGCCGGCACGCTGGCTGTGGCGCACCCAGGCCCCGGCGAGGGTCTCGAAGCGTGCCAGGGCGGCGTCGTAGCGGCGGCGCAGGGCCTCGTCGACCAGGTGGCGGTCGGCGAGCTCCTGCCAGCGCTGGGCGAGCAGGCGCTTCTGGGCGCGCAGGCTGTCGATGTCCTGGGCGGTCACCGTCTCGCCGCGCTCCAGCGCCTCGAGCCCCTCCTCCAGGGCTTCCACCAGTCCCTCGCCGGCCTCCCGGGCGTCCTCGCGGTGGCGCTGGGCCGCCTCGCTGGCCCGGGCCTGGGCCTCGTGGTCCTCGATCACCTTGCGGCAGCGCAGGCAGGCATCGTGGTAGCGGCGCTCCTGGCTCGCCTCGGGAGTGTCCTCGAGCTGCTGCCACTCGCGCATCAGGTGGCGCAGCCGGCCGGCATAGAGTGGCTCCCAGGGTGCAGTGGCGTGGCGCTCCAGGTCGCTGAGCAGGGCCTCCCGACGCTCCCGGGCGGCGGCCAGCTCGGCGGCATCGGCGCGGCGCCGGTTGAGGCGCTCCCGGGCCTGGCGCATTACCTGGCGGTCGCGCTTCGCCTCTCGCGCCAGGCGTGCCAGCCCCGCATCGCTCTCGACCCGGGCGGCCGCGGCGTGGCGCACCGCGGCGATGCCGTTGTCGCAGGCCTGGCGCACCAGCGCCGCCTCGTCGTCGAGGCGCGCGATCGCCGCCAGGCGCAGCTGCTGGTTGTCGCCCTCCAGGGCCACCGCCTCGAGCAGGGCGGTGTCGCTGAGGCGCCCCACCATGGCCACCCGGGCAGCGAGCTCCAGGCCGCCCTCGCGGCCACAGATCAGCGCCGTCAGGCGCCGCTCCAGCTCCGCCGAGCGAGTCTCCTCGTCGTCGAGCAGGGCGATCAGCCGCTCGGGGTCCTCCAGCCGTGCCAGGGCGGCGGTGCGCACCCCGGGGTCGGCGTCCCGGGCCAGCCGCTCCAGCGCCTGACGCTGATCGTCGCGGGCAGGGTCGAGACGCTCGAGGGCCTGGCGCCGCACCCCGGGGTCGGGGTGCTGCCAGCGGGGGGCGAAGAGGCGACGGAAGAGTCCGGGCATGGGGCATCCTGGCGAAGGCGGCGCCGCGCGGTGGGCCGCGCGGCCCGAAGCGTTGTTGGTACATTATAAAGGGACTATCTAAGCACGCGCCGCGCCTGGGGAAAAGGCTGTGCCGCGGGGTGCCTGTGGCCAGTCGGCGACACTGACAGCGGCGCGTCGGCGGGCGTATGATGGAGAAGTTGCAGGGGAGCAGGGAGTCGCTTAGCTTTGACTCTACCCTCACCATCCCGACCTGGAGTTCGGCAATGAGTCTCAAACTGGACAGGGAGCGCATGGCCTTCACCTTCAAGGGGGGCATGCTGCCGATGACGGTCATGGAACTGGCCAGCGCCGACCCCGAGCGGATCCGCGAGCAGCTCGCCGGCAAGCTCAGCCAGTCGCCGGCCTTCTTCCAGCATACCCCCGTGGTGCTGAGCGTGGAGAAGCTCGACGAGCCTCAACTCGCGCTGGAGCGCATCTGCGCGGTGTGCCGTGCCCACAAGTTGCTGCCGGTGGCGGTGCGTGGCGGTGCCGACCCGGTCAAGCAGTCGGCTTGGGCCCTGGGCCTGGGCTGGTTCCCGCCCCATGAGGGAGGCCGTGGCCGTGCGCTGGAGAGCGTCGCCGTGGGCGAGCCGGAGGCCACGCCGGACGCGGGCGAGGGTGCCGAGGCCGAGCTCGAGACGCCCCCCGGGGTGACCAGCGGCGGGCGTATCTTCCGCGGCACCGTGCGCTCCGGCCAGCAGATCACCGCGCCGGAGGGCGATCTGGTGGTGGTCGGTTCGGTCAACGCCGGTGCCGAGGTCCTCGCCGCCGGCAGCGTGCACGTCTACGGTGCGCTGCGCGGCCGCGCCCTGGCGGGCATCCACGGCGACCCCCTGGCCAGCATCTTCTGCCGTGAGCTCCATGCCGAGCTGCTCTCGGTGGCCGGCAACTACAAGCGTCTCGAGGACATCGACCGCCGCCTGCTGGGTGCCGCGGTGCAGGTGCGCCTGGACGGAGACCAGCTGGGCATCGCCGCGCTCGCCTGAGCCGGCAAGGTCGATCGCCCGATCCATTTCAACGACACGACAGGAAGCGACTCTTGGCCAAGATCATCGTTGTGACCTCCGGCAAGGGAGGCGTCGGCAAGACAACCAGCGCGGCGGCCATCGCCACCGGCCTGGCGCTGCGCGGCAACAAGACCGTGGTCATCGACTTCGACGTCGGGCTGCGTAACCTCGACCTGATCATGGGCTGCGAGCGGCGTGTGGTCTATGACCTGGTCAACGTCATCCAGGGCGAGGCGGGGCTGAGCCAGGCGCTGATCCGTGACAAGCGGGTGGACAACCTGCATATCCTCCCGGCCTCCCAGACCCGCGACAAGGACGCGCTGACCCTGGAGGGGGTCGAGAAGGTGCTCGATACCCTGAGCAAGGACTTCGACTACATCCTCTGCGACTCCCCGGCGGGCATCGAGCGCGGTGCCCAGCTGGCCATGTACTTCGCCGACGAGGCGATCGTGGTCACCAACCCCGAGGTCTCCTCGGTACGTGACTCCGACCGCATCCTCGGCCTGCTAGCCTCCAAGACCCGGCGCGCCGAGCGCGGCGCCGAGGAGATCAAGGAACACCTGCTGATCACCCGCTACAACCCGCTGCGGGTCGACAGTGGTGACATGCTCAACCTCGATGACATCCGCGAGATCCTGGCCATCGACCTGATCGGCCTGATCCCGGAGTCCGAGGCGGTGCTGCGGGCCTCCAACCAGGGGGTGCCGGTGACCCACGACGGCGATAGCGATGCCGGCCAGGCCTATGCCGATACCGTCTCACGGCTGCTCGGCGAGGACGTGCCCCTGCGCTTCCACGAGTACCAGAAGAAGAGCCTGCTGAGCCGCATGTTCGGAGGAGGTCGTCGGTGAAACTGCTTGAATTCCTGAAGCGAGAGCGCAAGAAGTCCGCGTCGGTCGCCAAGGAGCGGCTGCAGATCATCGTCGCCCACCAGCGCAGCCAGCGCGGACAGCCGGACTACATGCCGATGCTCGAGCGCGAGCTGCTCGAGGTGATCCGGCGCTACGTCGAGGTGGACGACGATGCCATCAACATCAGCCTCGACAGCGAGGACAACTGCTCGGTGCTGGAGCTCAACGTGACCCTGCCCAAGGGCTCGCCGGGCTGAGCCCGGCCGAGCGGGTCGGCTGAGCGCGTCGCGGGGCTGTGCTAGGCTGGCGGCCCATGCCGATTGCCGGAGAGACCTAGCCCATGGCGCCGTCCGACGCCCCGCAGAGCTTCCTGTGGCACGACTACGAGACCTTCGGTGCCGACCCGCGGCGGGACCGCCCCGCGCAGTTCGCCGCGATCCGCACCGACGCCGAGTTCAACGAGATCGGCGAGCCCGTCACCTGGTACTGCAAGCCCGCCGACGACTTCCTGCCCCATCCCCAGGCCTGCCTGGTCACCGGCATCACGCCTCAGCAGGCGCGGCGTCGCGGGATGCCCGAGGCGGAGTTCGCCGGGCGCATCGAGGCGCTGATGAGCGAGCCGGGCACCTGCTCGGTGGGCTACAACAGCGTGCGTTTCGATGACGAGGTGAGCCGTCACCTCTTCTACCGCAACCTGCTCGACCCCTACGCCCGGGAGTGGCAGAACGGCAACTCCCGCTGGGACCTGATCGACGTGGTGCGCGCCTTCCATGCGCTGCGCCCCGAGGGGCTCGAATGGCCGCGCCGCGAGGATGGTGCCCCCAGCTTCCGCCTCGAGGATCTCACTGCCGCCAACGGCATCGAGCACGCCGGGGCCCATGACGCCCTGGCCGACGTGCGCGCCACCATCGCCCTGGCCCGGCGCCTGCGCGAGGTGAACGCCAACCTCTTCGACCACCTGCTGGGCAGGCGCGGCAAACGCGCCGTGGGCCGGCTGATCGACGTGCCGGGTCGCAAGCCTCTGCTGCACATCTCGCGGCGCTACCCGGCAAGCCGCGGCTGTGCCGCCCTGGTGATGCCCCTGGCCGAGCACCCCTCCAACCCCAACGGGGTGATCGTCTACGACCTCTCGGTGGACCCGGCGCCGCTGCTCGAGCTCTCTGCCGAGCAGATCCGCCAGCGGGTCTTCGTCAGCAACGACGACCTCGCCGAGGGCACCGAGCGCATCCCCCTCAAGGTGATCCACGTCAACAAGTGCCCGGTGCTCTTCCCGGCCGCGGCCCTCAAGGACGTGACGGGTGAGCGCAAGGGGCAGTACGGCGAGATCGTGGCGCGCCTGGGCCTGGACATGGCCGCCTGTCGCGACCATTGGAAGCGCCTCGCGGGCCATCCCGAGGCAGCGGAGAGGGCCGCCGAGGTGTTCGCCGAGCCGCCCCCCGCGGGGCCGGGGGATCCCGACCTGATGCTCTACTCGGGCGGCTTCTTCTCGCCGGCGGACAAGACCCAGATGCAGCGGGTACGTGACACCGACCCCTGGGACCTGGTGGGGGCGCGTTTCGCCTTCCAGGACCCGCGGCTGGAGGAGATGCTGTTCCGCTACCGGGCGCGCAGCTTCCCCGAGACCCTGGAGGGCGAGGAACTGGCGCAGTGGGAGGCCTACCGCTGGGCGCGCCTCAACGACGCCGAGGTGGCGAGCCTCACCCTCAAGGGCTTCGCCCGGGAGATCGAGCGGCTCAACCGGGTCGAGCTCAGCGATCGCGACCGCCAGGTGCTCGAGGAGCTGGTGATGCACGTCGAGGCGATCCTGCCGCCCCAGGCCTTCGATGCGGGCTGATACCGTCCTGAGAAAGCGAGCCGGGGGCTGCTCCTTGCGGAACCGCCCCCGGCTTATCTCACGCCTCGCCATTCACAAGCGCGAAGCGCGCTTACCCCTCACCCTCCGGCAGCGGCATCAGGTGCTCGGTCAGCGCCAGCACGTCGTCCGGCGCGTCGCCCGGATCGAAGGCGATCTCGACCGCCGGCGCCTCGCGCAGCGCCTGCCAGGCCTGACGCAGCGCCTCGGGCGTGACCTCGAGCACCCGCTCCGCCAGCCGCTCGCGGCGGTCGAAGGTGGTGTCGCCGTAGGCCAGGGCGCGCCACAGGCGGTCGGTGCGCCCGGAGAGGCTGGTGTCGCGGCGGGTCAGCTCGGCGTGCACCGCCTGGCGGTAGGCGGCCAGGTCCTCCTCCTCGAGCGTTGCCAGGGACGCCTCGAACTCGTCGAGGAAGGCGTCGACGTGCCCGGCGATCGCCTCGCTTCCGGTCTCGGGTGACTGCACCAGCAGGGCCAGGCCGGGGGCGTCCAGCAGCGGCGAGTAGCCGGCGTTGACCACGTAGCCGAGCTGCTGCTCGGTGCGCAGGCGCTGGTAGAAGGGGGTGTCGATCAGCTGCCCCAGCACCGCCAGCCGTGCCTGGCTCTCCAGGGAGCGGTCGGGGCCCTGCAGGTAGCGCAGCAGCACCGACTCCTGGCGCTCGGTATGCGGGGTCAGGGTGGGCAGCCCGGCGGTGACATCCAGCGGCGTGAGCTCAGGGATCGTCTCGGCGGGAAGCGTCGGCGAGAGGGTATCGGCGACGCGCCGGGCGATAGCGTCGGCCTGTTCGGCCGCGAGGTTGCCCACCGCCATGGCCTCCAGGCGCAGCTCACCCAGGAAGGCATCGCGGAAGGTGCGCAGGTCCTCGGCCGTGAGCCCCTGGCTCGCCTCGAGCAGCGCCGCGCTGGGCCACTGGGGGCGTACCAGCGCCTCATGGAGGGTGCGGCTCGCCTGGCGGTAGAGCGGGTCCTGGGGGGCGTTGCGCCACTCCCGTTGCAGGCGGTAGCGCACCCGCTCGACGGCCTCGGCGGTGATCTCGCCCCGCTGCAGCTGCTCGATCACCCGTTCCATCACCGCCTCCTGGCGGTCGCGCCAGCCGGAGAAGGCCAGGGTGATGCCGCGCGCGTGGGCGTAGGCCTCGACTCCCTGGCCGGCCAGGCGCGCCGGGTAGAGCGCCTCGTTGAGGCTGTCCTCCAGCCAGCCCGCCAGCAGCCGGGCGAGTACCGCCTCGCGGGGCGCCTCGGCGGCCCGGGGATGCTGCAGGCTGAAGCGCCACTCCACCTTGGGGGTGTCGAACTCGGCATCGGCCTTGTGCCAGAAGGCGAAGCCGTCTGTCTCGAGGCGCCGCTCGGGGCGCGCATCATGCGCCTCGAGCAGGCTGAGGTCCTCGGCGATATAGGGGTTGGGGCTGGGCAGTGCCAGCCCTGCCAGCGGCTCGGCACCCTCGGCGATCGCGTCCTCGCGCCAGGGGGCGTCGAACCAGCGGGTGGTCTGCTCGCCCTCGACCTCGGGGCCGCTGTAGAGACGGATCAGGTTGTCGGGAGTCAGGGCGGCGAGGTAGGCGCGGGTGCGCTCGCGGTCATAGCCGTCCATGCGGTAGGCGGCGTACTGCACGTCCTCCACCGGGAAGCGGGCCAGGTTCATGGCCAGCCCCATGGCGTCCTGCAGGGGCGAGCCATGCTGCTGGAAGCGGAAGGCCTGCTCGGCCAGGCGTGCCTGCTCCGCGTAGCGCCACGCCTCGGGGCCGGCTTCGCGGATCGCCTCGATGGCGGCGAACAGGCTGGCCTCGATGGCGTCGCGGCGCTCGGCCCCCTCCGGGGTCAGGCTGACGCTGACGCTGAACAGGGCATCCTGGCCGTCGCCGCGGGAGACGCCGGCGGAGAGGCCGTCGGCCCAGCCCGCCTCGCGCAGGGCGGCGAGCAGGCTGCCCTCGCCCTCGTGGCCCAGCAGGTGGGCGATCAGGTCGGCGGGTTTGGTGCGGTACTCCGCCTCGGGGTCGGGGATCGGGAAGTGGAAGGCGAGCGTGCGGCTGTCGCGCAGCGAGCGCATCGCCACCCGCCGCGGCAGGGCCGACGCCTCGGCCAGCGGCGCCTCGATGGTGGGGCGTGCCAGGCCGCGGTTCTCAATCGGTGAGAAGCGTTCGACGACCAGCGTCTCGAGCTCATCCAGCGGCTGGGGGGCGACCACCGCCAGGTGCATCACACCGGCACCGTAGTGGGACGTGTAGAAGTCGATCACCCGCTGGCGCAGGCTCGGCTCCCCCTCGGGGCGGTCGGCCAGGGTCTCGCGGCTGCCCACCGAGAAGCCGGTATAGGGGTGCTCGGGATTGAGCTGGCGGTCGAGCACCTCGCCGGCCCGGCGTCCTTCGTCGCGGAGGCGCGCCATGTACTCGGAGTGGACCACGTTGCGCTCGCTCTCCAGGCGCTCGGCGTTGAACAGCGGGGCGATGAAGAACTGGCTGAAGCGGTCCAGGGCGCCGGCCAGGGCGTCGGGCTCCACGTCGAAGAAGTAGTTGGTGTCGCGGGGCGCGGTGAAGGCGTTGTGGCTGCCGCCGTGGCGGGTGAGGTAGCCCTGGTAGGCGTCCGCCTCGGGGTAGGGCTCGGTGCCCAGGAACAGCATGTGCTCGAGGAAGTGGGCCAGGCCGGCGAGATCCTCGGGGTCCTGGGCGCTGCCCACCGAGACGTTGAGCGACACCGCCGCCTTGTCGGCCTCGGGGTCGCTGACCAGCAGGGCGGTCAGGCCGTTCTCCAGGGTCAGCACGCGGTAGTCGCGCTCGTCATGGGGGCTGACGCGTGGCGTGGTGGTCTCGGCGATCGCCTCGCCGGGCGCGGTCGTGTCCTGAGTCGCCAGGACCGGCGAGACCGGGCCCAGCAGGGCGAGCAGCAGGGGCAACAGCCGCCAGCGACGGGCGGCGGGCAGGATGGGCGGCATTCTCTCTCCTTGTGCGGCGATGTCGGCTCAGGCGTCGTGACGCAGCATCGGACCCACCGGGTGGGCACAGGCGGCGTCCTGGTTGGCCGGATGGTTCACTCGTCTTGATACCGGGAAAGCGCCCAACAGTTCCCTCGGCGCCGGCGTCAGCAGGGCCATGGCCTCCTCCGCCGAGGTCTGCGGGTCGAGCCAGCGCTGCGCGGCGGCGGCGGCGGGGATGACCGCCGGCAGGCGGTCGGTGAGGGGCGCCAGCAGGGGGCTGGTCGGCACCGTGATCAGCGCCAGGGAGTCGGTGTGCTCGGCCAGGCTGGTATGGAATCGGCACCACAGCGCGGCCAGCAGCAGCGGGCCACGGTCGACCCGGGTGACCAGGAAGGGCTGCTTGAAGCGTGGCTGGGGTTTCCAGGCGTAGACCCCCGTCGCCGGCACCAGGCAGCGCCGGGCGTGGAAGGCCTCACGGAACATGGGGCGCTCGGCCAGCGACTCCGCCCGGGCGCAGTGGGGCGCGTGGTCCAGCACCTTCAGCCAGGGCGGGGTGAGGCCCCAGAAGAGGCGGCCCAGGCGCGGCGTTCCCGCCTCCAGGCGGATCGCCGAGAGCATCCGTCGCGGTGCCAGGTTGGGGCTTCGCACCAGCGGGGCATCCTCCGCCAGGTCGGGCAGCAGGGCGCGAAGGTCGATCGGGGCGATATGCAGTCGGCCGGCCATGGGGGCTCCGTGCTCAGGGGCGGATAGGGTACCCAAGGGTGGGTCGTGGGGAAAGCGTCTGACCCAGGGCAGTAAAGTCGCCCTTCGCCGTGGATCGGGTATCGAAAACAGTGTTCGATGTGGGGTATCCTTGGAGCCCGTTACCCAACCGCCCGCGTCGGCTCCGAGGAATCGATGGCCCGTCCCAGACAGCATGCCCCCGAGGCGCTCCATGCCCAGGTCATGGCGGCTTGCGACGCCTGGCTGAAGGAGCAGCCGGTGCAGTCCCTGTCGCTGCGCGCCCTGGCGCGGGAGGTGGGCTGTGCCCCCAGCACCCTGCTCAAGCTCTACGGCAGCTTTCACAACCTGCTGCAGCACGTCAACATCGAGACCCTCGGCCGGCTGCGCGAGGTGATCGAGCCGCTGACCGGCCAGGCCACCCCGGAGCAGCGCCTCACTGCCCTGGCCCGCGCCTACTGGCAATTCGCCCAGGGCGAGGTTTACCGCTGGCAGCTGCTCTTCGAGTACCCGCTGGCCCAGGAGGGCGAGCTCGACCAGCGCCAGACCGAGATGATCGAGGCGCTGTTCGTGCGGGTGGAGGGGACCCTCAAGGAGTACCAGCCGGCGCTGGATGACCTCGAGGCCCGGCGCCTGGCCCGTACCCTGTGGGGCAGCGTGCACGGCCTGGTGCAGCTCGGCCTCAACGAGCGCCTGGGCTTCTGGCAGGGGCAGCCGCTGGAGGTGGGCGAGCTGCTCGACCAGCTGCTGGGTACCATCCTGGCCGGCCTGCGGGCCCGGTAGGTCCTCCGGTGCCGGCACTCCCCTGGCCCCTGCTCGCCTGGTCGCTGATCGGCGGCGCGGTGGCCTGGCTCGTCTGGCGGGTGGCGCGCGCGCCGCGCCCCGCGGTGCGCCTGCTGGTCTACCTGCTGGTGCGCCTGGTCTATCGCCTGCGGGTCGAGGGGCTGGAGCATATCCCTCGCCGGGGCGCCGCCTTGGTGGTCTGCAACCATGTCAGCTTCATGGATGCCCTGGTGGTGGGCGGCGCCAGCCGACGCCCGCTGCGCTTCCTGATGGACAAGCCGATCTACGACTCGCCGTGGCTCAACTGGCTGTTCCGGCTGGTGGGGGCGATCCCGGTGGAGTCGGAGCGCCGCGACCCGGGCAGCCTGCGCCGGGCGCTGGAGGAGGTGAGCCGGGCGCTGCGCGCCGGCGAGGTGGTGATGCTGTTCCCGGAGGGGCGGCTGACCCCGGACGGCGAGGTACAACCCTTCCGCCGTGGCCTGGAGCTGATCCTGGCTCGCGACCCGGTACCAGTGGTGCCGGCCAGCCTGTCGGGACTGTGGGGCTCCTGGACCTCCCACTGCCATGGTCCGGCACTGAGCGGCCCGCCGCGCCGGCTGCGCGCCCGGGTGGCGCTGCGCCTGGGCGAGCCACTCTCTCCCGGGGCCGCGACGCGCCACCGGCTCGAGGTCCGGGTACGCTACCTCAAGGCCGAGGGCGATGCCTGGAGCTGTCCCGCCGAGGCCCACCAGGCCCAGCGCCACTGAGCCCGGCGCCGCTCGCGGCTCGCGATTCCGGTGGCGCTGCTAGCGGCGCCGCGGCGCCTGCCAGCAGCGCGCGGCGGTGATCAGGTTGTCGCGCACCTCCTGGATCTCCATGCGCACGCCGCCCAGCTGCAGCGATACCGGCCCCTCGGGGAAGCCTTCCAGGTGCTCCAGGATCAGGCCGTTGAGGGTCTTGGGACCGTCGGTGGGCAGCTGCCAGCCCAGCGACTTGTTGATGTCGCGGATGCTGGCGGTGCCCGCGATGATCACGCTGCCATCCTCCTGGCGGTGGATCTCCTCCTCCATGCCGGCCACGTCGGTGGTGAACTCGCCGACGATCTCCTCGAGGATGTCCTCCAGGGTCAGCAGTCCCTCCACGTCGCCGTACTCGTCCACCACGATGCCGATCCGGCGCTTCTGCTTCTGGAAGTTGAGCAGCTGGGTGTGCAGCGGGGTCGACTCGGGGATGAAGTAGGGCTCCCGGGCCTCCTGGACGATGGCCGCCTTGGTCACCTCGGCGCGGGAGAGGATCCGCGCCGAGTTGCGCAGGTGCAGCATGCCGATGATGTTGTTGATGTCGCCCTTGTAGACCGGCAGGCGGGTGTGCTGGCTGGTGCGCATCTGGGCCAGGATCTCGTCGAGCCCGTCGTCCAGGTCGATGCCCACCACCTCGTGGCGCGGCACCATGATGTCGTTCACGGTGACGTTCTCGAGGTCGAGGATCGACAGCAGCATCGCCTGGTGGCGCTGGGGGATCAGGGTGCCCGCTTCGTGCACCACGGTACGCAGCTCGTCGCGGGTGAGGTTGTCGCCATTGCCGTCGATGCTGCGCACGCCGATCAGCCGCAGCAGGCCGTTGGAGATCACGTTGACCAGCCACACCAGCGGGTAGAGTAGCATCAGCAGCGGCTCGAGCACCCGCGAGGCGGGGAAGGCGATGCGCTCGGGCTTCACCGCGGCGTAGGTCTTGGGGGTGACCTCGGCGAAGATCAGGATGGTGATGGTCAGCGCCGCCGTGGCCACCGCGGGGCCGGTGACGTCGCCCAGGAAGTGGATGGCGATGATGGTGGCGATGGAGGCCGCCAGGTTGTTGACGAAGTTGTTGCCGATCAGGATCACGCCGATCAGCCGGTCGGGACGGGCGAGCAGCCTGGCCACCCGCTGGGCGCGCGACTCGCCGCTGTTGGCCCGGTGGCTCAGGCGGTAGCGGTTGATGGACATCATGCCGGTCTCGGAGCTCGAGAAGAAGGCCGACAGGCAGATGAGCAGGAGCAGCAGGCCGAACAGCAATCCCAGCGGGAAGTCGTCGCTCAAGTCGTAGGGTCCTCGGTCGCGGGTCAGGCTCGATTTGACGGGAGGGGCGGGCGCGGTGTCAAGGCGGCCTCGGGGCGGTTCAGCCGCGGCCGAGCAGCACGTCCAGCACGAAGCGGCTGCCGAAGTAGGCCAGCAGCAGCACCGCGCAGCCGCCCAGGGTCCAGCGCACGGCACGCATGCCGCGCCAGCCCAGGCGGTGGTGGCTGAGCAGCAGGGTGGCGAAGATCACCCAGGCGGCCAGCGACAGGATCGTCTTGTGGGCCAGGTGCTGGGCGAACATGTTGTCGAGGAACACGAAACCGCTGAGGATCGCCAGCGTCAGCAGCGCCATGCCGGTCCAGATCAGCTCGAACAGCAGCCGCTCCATGGTGGTCAGCGGTGGCAGCGCCTGGACGAGGCCTCGCACCTGGTGCTGGCGCAGGGCACGGTTCTGCAGACCCAGCAGCACCGCCTGGACGGCGGCGATGGCCAGCACCGCGAAGGCCAGCAGCGAGCTGACGGCGTGCAGCGCGACCCCGGGGGGCAGGGCCTCGCTGGGCAGCGGTGCCGGGGCCATGGCGGCCAGCAGCAGGGCGAGCCCCGCCAGCGGCAGCACCCCGACCGCGGCGCCGAGCACCGGCTTGAACAGGCTCGCCACCAGCAGCACCGCCACGGCCATGGCGCCGAGCATCACCATGCTGGCGTAGAGCCCCGGCAGCACCTGGGCGTCGTGCCCGAACAGCCCGGCCACCAGCGGCAGGTGGCAGAGCAGGCCCAGCCCCGCCAGGCCGCGCACCAGCATCGGGCGCGGCGCGACCCGACGGGTCAGCGTCAGCCCCTGCCAGGAGGAGGCGGCGAGATAGAGCAGAAAGGCCAGGACGGCCAGGGAGAGCGCCTGCATGGGTTGCGGTCCGTGCGCCGGTGGGATGAGATGGCATCAGCCTGTGTCGCGTGCCGCTACTATACCCAATCCCCTGCGCGGCGCACAGGGAGAGGCCTTGAGCACCTCGCCCAGGGGCGCGAAGCCAGGGCCATCGCAGATAGAAGAACCGCTCAAGGCTTTCCCGGCGAAAGGCCTTCGAGGGGGCGCTGTGAACCCGTCCCTGGGCGCTACCGTTGCCATCCCTGGCATAGGACCCCCTCTTCGGCCTGCCCCCGGCGCCTTTCGCTATCAGCGCAGGCTGCCTGCGATAGCCCCGGGCGCGAAGCCAGGCGCATGGAGAGTCGCGGCCACAGCGCGTATAATCGCCCGCAACCTTCAGGCCATCGCACATGTGGAGAGGCCAATGTTCCAGAATCTCAGCGAGCGCCTGTCGCAGACGCTCAAGTCGATCAAGGGTCAGGCGCGCCTGACCGAAGACAACGTCAAAGAGACGCTGCGCGAGGTCCGCCGCGCGCTGCTCGAGGCCGACGTCGCCCTGCCGGTGGTCAAGGACTTCATCGAGCGGGTGCGCGAGCGCGCCGTAGGCCAGGAGGTCTCCAAGAGCCTCTCGCCGGGCCAGCAGTTCGTCAAGATCGTCCAGCAGGAGCTCGAGGCGACCATGGGCGAGGCCAACGAGGGGCTGACCCTCAAGGGCTCGCCGGCGGTGGTGCTGATGGCCGGCCTGCAGGGCGCGGGCAAGACCACCTCGGTGGCCAAGCTGGCGCGCTACCTGCGCGAGCGCGAGAAGAAGAAGGTGCTGGTGGTTTCCGCCGACGTCTACCGTCCGGCGGCCATCGACCAGCTCGAGACCCTGGCCAAGGAGGTCGAGGTCGACTTCTTTCCGTCGCGCTCCGACCAGAAGCCGGTGGAGATCGCCCAGGCGGCGATCAAGCACGCCAAGATCCAGTTTCACGACGTGGTGCTGGTGGATACCGCCGGCCGCCTGGCCATCGACGAGGCGATGATGGCCGAGATCCAGGCGCTGCACCGGGCCGTCTCGCCCCAGGAGACGCTGTTCGTCGTCGATGCGATGACCGGCCAGGATGCCGCCAACACCGCCAAGGCCTTCCACGAGGCGCTGCCGCTGACTGGGGTGATCCTCACCAAGGCCGACGGTGACGCCCGCGGCGGCGCGGCGCTCTCGGTGCGCCATATCACCGGCAAGCCGATCAAGTTCATGGGCGTGGGTGAGAAGGTCGATGCTCTGGAGCCCTTCCACCCGGATCGCGTCGCCTCTCGGATCCTCGGCATGGGCGACGTGCTGTCGCTGATCGAGGAGGCCGAGCGCACCGTCGACAAGGGCAAGGCCGAGCAGCTGGCCAAGAAGGTCAAGAAAGGCCAGGGCTTCGACCTCGAGGACTTCCGCGACCAGCTCCAGCAGCTCAAGAAGATGGGCGGCATGGGCGGCCTGCTGGGCAAGCTGCCCGGCATGGGCCAGATGGCCGAGATGGCCCAGGGACCCGGCCCCGAGAAGGAGCTGGGCAAGCTCGAGGCGCTGATCAACTCCATGACGCCCCAGGAGCGTCGCAAGCCGGAGATCATCAACGGCTCGCGCAAGCGCCGCATCGCCGCCGGTGCCGGCCTGCAGGTGCCCGACCTCAATCGCCTGCTCAAGCAGCACAAGCAGATGCAGAAGATGATGAAGAAGGCGGGCAAGAAGGGCGGCATGCAGAAGATGATGCGCGGCATGTCCGGCATGATGGGCGGCGGCGGCCCGGGAGGCCCCGGCGGCATGGGGGGAATGGGCGGCCCCGGCGGGATGCCCTGGCGGTAAGCCCGAAAAAGGTTCCCAAGCGGGGCTGTTTTCCGTAGAATGCTGCGTCTTCACTGGCAGGACCGCGAATGGCGCGGTCATCGTCGTGACCGAATCCAACTCAACCGAAGGACAGAACAGGCCATGGTTACCATTCGTCTGGCTCGTGGTGGCGCCAAGAAGCGTCCCTTCTACCACCTGACCGTTACCGATTCCCGCAAGGCCCGCGACGGCCGTTTCATCGAGCGTCTCGGCTTCTTCAACCCGGTCGCCCGCGGCCAGGAAGAGCGCCTGCGCATCGACCTCGACCGCATCGCTCACTGGCAGAGCCAGGGTGCCCAGCTCTCCGGCCGCGTCGCCGAGCTGGTCAAGGAAGCACGCAAGCAGGCCTGAGGCCTGATGCGATGGTTGTCTCGGTTCCGAGGTCGTCGATGAGCGAATCCACCAGGGAGCAGCCCGCCGACGATCATGTGGTGCTGGGAACGCTGACCAGTCCCTATGGCGTGAAGGGCTGGCTCAGGGTGTATTCGTACACCAGCCCCATGGAGGGCATCCTCGACTACCCCGTGTGGGTCGTGCGCCAGGGCGAACGCCTGGAGCGCCGCCGCCTGCTGCAGGGGCGTCGCCACGGCAAGGGCCTGGTGGCTCAGGTCGAGGGCTGCGACAGCCGTGAGGCCGCCGAGGCGCTGGCCGGCGCCGAGATCCTGCTGGCCAAGGCCGAGCTGCCCGAGCTCACCGGCGATGACTTCTACTGGCACGAGCTGGAAGGCCTGCGGGTCGTCACCCGCGACGGCCAGGTGCTGGGGCGCATCGACTACCTCTTCGAGACCGGCGCCAACGACGTCATGGTGGTGAAGGGGAGCCTCGAGCCGGAGGCCATCGACGCCCGCGAGCGGCTGCTGCCGTTCCTGCCCGAGGAGGTGATCCTCGAGGTGGATCTCGCCGGGGGCGTGATGACCGTCGACTGGGATTCGGACTTCTGATGGAGCTCCCGTCGCCGGCACAGGGCGCGCTCGAACGCGACCCGGAACACGCCATGTGGGTCGGCGTCGTCTCGCTGTTCCCGGAGATGTTCGAGGCGATCACCCGCCACGGCGTCACCGGCCGGGCGGTAGAGAAGGGGCGCATCGCGCTGGAGTTCTGGAACCCGCGCGACTACGCCAGCGACCGGCATCGCACCGTCGACGACCGTCCCTACGGCGGCGGCCCGGGGATGCTGATGAAGGTCGACACCCTGCGCGCGGCGATCCACGCCGCCAGGGCCAGGGCCGAGCAGGCCACCGGGCAGCGCCCCAGGGTGATCTACCTGTCGCCCCAGGGGCGGCGGCTCGACCAGGTCGGCGTGCAGGAGCTGGCGTCCGGACCGCCGCTGGTGGTGGTGGCCGGGCGCTACGAAGGCATCGATGAGCGCGTGGTTGAGAGCGACATCGATGAGGAGTGGTCGATCGGCGACTACGTGCTGAGCGGTGGCGAGCTGCCGGCCATGGTGCTGATCGACGCCGCGGCAAGGCTGGTGCCCGGGGTGCTGGGCCATCAGGATTCCGCGGTCGAGGACTCCTTCAACGACGGGCTGCTGGACTGCCCGCACTACACCCGCCCGGAGGAGATCGACGGGCGGCAGGTGCCGGAGGTCCTGCTCAGCGGCAACCACGGCGCCATCCGGCGCTGGCGGCTGAAGCAGTCCCTGGGGCGCACCTGGCAGCGGCGTCCCGACCTGCTCGAGGGCAGGGCGTTGGACAGGGAGCAGCGTGAGCTGCTCGAGGAGTATCTCGAGGAACACGCCCTGACGGCCAGGTAGGCAGGGCGGCGGTGCGAGGAGCCCGAGGGGCTCGCTCGTGTCACCCATCATCTCCCGCGCTCTCGAGCTCGCTCGGGCGCCGGGATCACGATTCGCCGGCATCCCAAGCCGACCGGCGAGTCAGGTTATCAAGGAGTTACATGTCATGAGCAGCAAGAACAAGGTGATCCAGGCGCTCGAAGCCGAGCAGATGAGCAAGGAAGTCCCGGCCTTCGCCCCCGGCGACACCGTCGTCGTCCAGGTCAAGGTCAAGGAAGGCAACCGCGAGCGTCTGCAGGCCTTCGAAGGCGTCGTCATCGGTAAGCGCAACCGCGGCCTGAACTCCGCCTTCACCGTGCGCAAGATCTCCCACGGCGTCGGCGTCGAGCGTACCTTCCAGACCTACAGCCCGCTGGTCGACTCCATCAGCGTCAAGCGTCGTGGTGACGTGCGCCAGGCCAAGCTCTACTACCTCCGCGAGCGCAGCGGCAAGTCCGCCCGCATCAAGGAAAAGCTGGCCTGAGGCAGCCGCCTCGGAGCCGCCGAGCCGGGGCCTGGCCCCGGCTCGTTACCAGGACCCCGTCACCGCAGCCGCGGGGCGGGGTCCTGCTGCATCTGAGCGCTGCCCGCCGGAGCCTGCCATGAGCGCCGCCGCCGACCGCGACACCCTCGAGGCCTTCCTCGACGCCCTGTGGCTGGAGCAGGGGGTGAGCGACCATACCCTCGCCGCCTACCGCCGTGACCTGGCGGCCTGGGCGGCGCGACTGGCCGAGCGCGACGAGGCGCTGCTGGCCCCGGCGCCGGCTACGTTGCCGATCTGGCTCGACGAGCGCCGCGAGGCGGGCTACCGGCTGCGCAGCAACGCCCGGCTGCTGTCCAGCCTGCGGCGCTTCTACCGCTGGGCGCTGGAGACGGGGCGGCTCGAGCGCGACCCCCTGGCCGAGATCCGCCTGCCGCGGGTGCGCCCCAGCCTGCCGGAGACCCTGGAGGAGGACGAGGTGGAGCGGCTGCTGGCCGCCCCGGACGTGACCACCGACCTGGGGCTGCGCGACCGTACCATGCTGGAGGTGCTCTACGGGGCGGGGCTGCGGGTCTCGGAGCTGGTAGGGCTCGGCGTAGAGGCGGTCAACCTGCGCCAGGGTGTGGTGCGGGTGCGTGGCAAGGGCGACAAGGACCGCCTGGTGCCGCTGGGAGAGGAGGCCGTCGACTGGCTATCGCGCTACCTGCGCACCGCCCGCGGCGCGCTGATGCAGGACCCTACACGGCCGGCGCTCTTCCCGGGGCGCGGCGATCGCCCCCTGACCCGGCAGGCCTTCTGGTACCGTATCAAGCACCATGCCCGGGTCGCCGGCATCGAGCGGCCGCTCTCGCCGCATACCCTGCGCCACGCCTTCGCCACCCACCTGTTGAATCATGGCGCCAATCTACGTGTCGTACAGTTGCTTCTCGGTCACAGCGACCTCTCGACCACCCAGATCTACACCCATGTGGCCCAGGCGCGGCTGGAGCGCCTGCACGCCGACCATCACCCGCGAGGATGACGACACATGACGACCCTTTCCCGGACCCTTCTTGCCACCCTGCTCGCCGCGCCGCTGGCCCTGCCGGCCCTCGCCGAGCAGGACGGCGCCGAGCGCCTGGCCGAGCGCCTCGCGGTCAACGGCCAGGCGATGCCGGTGCAGAGCGTGCGCGAGGCGCCCATGGAGGGCCTCTTCGAGGTGCGCCTGGCCACCGGCGAGCGCTTCTACAGCGACGCCGAGGGCGAGCACTTCCTGGTCGGTGACCTCTACCGCAACGCCGAGCAGGGGCTGGTCAACCTCACCGAGCAGGCGCGCAACGGCGAACGCGCCGCGCGCCTGGCCGAGGTGCCGGAGGCGGAGCGGGTGATCTTCCGGGGACCCGAGAGCGAGGCCGAGGTGGTGGTCTTCACCGACACCACCTGCCCCTACTGCCAGCAGCTCCACGAGGAGGTGCCGCGCCTCAACGAGCTGGGCATCGAGGTGCACTACCTGGCCTTCCCGCGCAGCGGCATGAACGGCCAGGGCGCCCGCGAGCTGCAGCAGGTGTGGTGCGCCGAGAACCCCGCCGAGGCGATGAGCGCCGCCAAGCGCGATGATTCGCTTTCCGGCGCCGCAGACTGCGACAATCCGGTCGAGGCACAGTATCATCTGGGGCTGGAGCTGGGCGTCCAGGGCACGCCCGCCATCGTGCTGCCCGATGGCCGCCTGGTGCCGGGCTATGTGCCCGCCGAGCGCCTGGCGGCGATGCTGGGCGTGGCGGAATAGCCCGACCCCGCCCGGCACACTTCCCTATCGGTCGACGGCTCGCCACCCAGGCGGGCCGTCGACACGCCTGGACACGACACGCCATATAACGAACTCGGAACACGCGAGCAGGAGCAAGACATTGAAACCGGTAAGAGTAGGAATCTGTGGGCTGGGAACCGTCGGTGGCGGTACCTTCAACGTGCTGACGCGCAACGCCGACGACATCGAGCGCCGGGCCGGCCGGCCGATCGTCATCGAGCAGGTCGCCTATCGCACCCCCAACCCGGAGTGTGACCTTACCGGCATCGCCAGCACCGCGGATGTCTTCGAGGTGGCCACCAATCCCGATATCGACGTGCTGGTGGAGCTGATCGGCGGCTACGACGTGGCCCGCGAGCTGGTGCTCACCGCCATCGAGCACGGCAAGCATGTGGTCACCGCCAACAAGGCGCTGATCGCGGTGCATGGCAACGAGATCTTCGCGGCCGCCCACGAGAAGGGCGTGATCGTGGCCTTCGAGGCCGCGGTCGCCGGCGGCATCCCGGTGATCAAGTCCCTGCGCGAGGGGCTCGGCGCTAATCGCATCGAGTGGGTCGCCGGCATCATCAACGGCACCGGCAACTACATCCTCACCCATATGCGTGACGAGGGGCGGGCCTTCGAGGACGTCCTCGCCGAGGCCCAGGCGCTGGGCTACGCCGAGGCCGACCCCACCTTCGACGTCGAGGGCATCGACGCCGCCCACAAGCTCACCATCCTCGCCTCCATCGCCTACGGCGTGCCGCTGCAGTTCGAGAAGGCCTACACCGAAGGCATCTCCCGGGTCACCGCCGAGGACATCGAGCAGGCCGATAACCTGGGCTATGTGATCAAGCACCTGGGCATCTCCAAGCGCACTGAGCAGGGCCTGGAGCTGCGCGTGCACCCGACCCTGATCCCCAAGGAGCGGCTGCTGGCCAATGTGCACGGCGTCAAGAACGCCATCGCCGTGATGGGCGACGCCGTGGGTCCGACCCTCTACTACGGTGCCGGTGCCGGCGCCGAGCCCACCGCCTCGGCGGTGGTCGCCGACCTGCTCGACGTGGCTCGCGACATCGCCACCGACCACCACTACCGGGTGCCCTACCTGGCCTTCAGCGGCATCAGCGAGGACGTCAGCCAGCTGCCGATCATGCCCATGGAGGAGATCACCACCGCCTATTACCTGCGGCTGCTGGCGGTGGATCGTCCCGGCGTGCTGGCGCGGGTGGCCACCATCCTCTCCGAGCAGGGCATCTCCATCGAGGCGCTGATCCAGAAGGAGGCCACCGAGGGCGAGCTGGTGCCGATCATCCTGATGACCCACCGCACCCGCGAGCAGCACATGAACGAGGCGATCCGCCAGATCGAGGCCATGGCCGACATCGCCGGCCCCGTGACCCGGATCCGCGTCGAGTCCCTGGACGAGCAGGAGTAAGCCATGCGCTATATCAGTACCCGCGGGCAGGCGCCTGCGCTCTCCTTCGAGGAGGTCGTGCTCACCGGCATGGCCAGCGATGGCGGCCTCTACGTGCCCGAGGAGATCCCCTCGCTCTCCCGTGACGACCTCGCCGCCATGGCCGGGCTCTCCTATGCCGAGATCGCCTTCCGGGTGATGAAGCCGTTCGTCAACGGCGAGATCGATGATGACACCTTCCGCGCTATCGTCGAGGAGGCCTACGCCACCTTCAGCCATGACGCAGTGGTGCCCCTCAACCAGCTCGACGCCAACCACTTCCTGCTCGAGCTGTTCCACGGCCCGACCCTGGCCTTCAAGGACGTGGCGCTGCAGCTGCTCGGCCGCATCCTCGACCACTTCCTGAAGAAGCGCGGCGAGCGCGCGGTGATCATGGGGGCGACCTCCGGCGACACCGGCTCCGCCGCCATCGAGGGCTGCCGCCACTGCGACAACCTCGACATCTTCATCCTCCACCCCCACAACCGGGTCTCGGAGGTGCAGCGCCGCCAGATGACCACTGTGCTGGCGGACAACGTCTTCAACGTCGCCATCGAGGGCAACTTCGACGACGCCCAGGCGATGGTCAAGGCGAGCTTCGCCGACCAGTCGTTCCTGAATGGCACCCGCCTGGTGGCGGTGAACTCCATCAACTGGGCGCGGATCATGGCCCAGATCGTCTACTACGTGGCCTCCGCCGTGGCGCTGGGCGCGCCGCACCGTCCGGTGAGCTTCTGCGTGCCCTCGGCCAACTTCGGCAACGTCTTCGCCGGCTACATGGCCTACCGCATGGGGCTGCCGGTGGAGCGCTTCGTGATCGCCACCAACGCCAACGACATCCTGCACCGCACCCTGGCCGCCAACGACTTCTCGAAGCAGGAGCTCAAGGCGACCCTGGCGCCCTCCATGGATATCGTGGTCTCCTCCAATTTCGAGCGCCTGCTGTTCGAGGCCTACGAGCGTGACGGCGCCGCCGTGGCCTCGCTGCTTGAGCGCTTCCAGGCCGAGCCGACGGCACTCGCCGATGCCCCCCTGGCGCGGCTGCGCGAGCGCTTCGCCAGCCATAGCGTGGATGACGCCACCATCCTCGAGGTGATCCGCGAGGCGCACCATCGCACCCAGGAGATCCTCGACCCGCACACCGCCACCGGCTACCGTGCCGCCGAGCGCGAGCGGGGCGATGCCGCCGTGCCGATGATCACCCTGGCCACCGCCCACCCGGCCAAGTTCGCCGAGGCGGTGGTCAAGGCGGGCTTCCCGGGCGTGCCGCTGCCGCCGCACATGGACGACCTGCTGGAGCGCGAGGAGCGCTACCGCGTACTGCCGGCCGAGCTCTCTGCCGTGCAGCGGTTCGTCGCCGAGAATCGCCGTTGAACCACATGACATTTCTGCGGCGGCACACCACCAGCGAGGGGCGCCGGGGATAGGCCGAAAGGGAGGTCCGAGGACCAGGGATGGCCGAGGTAGCGCCCAGGGATGGGTTCACAGCGCCTCCCTGAAGGCCTGTCGCCGGATCAGCCCCGAGCGGGCCCCTGCCTCCCCGCTGCCCTTCTTCGTGTCTCTTACTTGCTGGAGCCAGGTTTGAACGCCGCAAGCGATCCCGTCGATCTTCACCAGCGCCTGAGGCCGCGCATCCTGCCGCGTCCCCGGGATGCCGCCCTCTATGCCCGCGCCCAGCGCGAGGGCCTCTCCGAGCTCCAGGCCCGGGTGCTGGCCGGCCGTTTGGCCGGCTACCAGGGTGAGCTCGACCCGCTGGTCGCGCCCAGCCTGCGCCACCTGGCCCACCCCGAGAGGCTCGCCGACGCCCGGCGCGCCGCCGAGCGCATCGCCCAGGCGGTGGTGGATGGCGAGCATATCGGCATCCTCACCGACTACGACGTCGACGGCATCACCTCCCACGTGGTGATCCGGCGCACCCTGCACGAGCTGTTCGGCGTGCCGGAGGCGAGGCTGCACAGCCTGATCGGCCACCGCATCCACGACGGCTACGGCATCAGCCTGCCGCTGGTGGAGCGCACCCTGGCGCTCTCGCCGCGCCCGAGCCTCGTCATCACCGCCGACTGCGGCAGCTCCGACGAGCCGCGAATCGCGCGGCTGGCCGCCGAGGGCATCGACGTGGTGGTCAGCGACCACCACGCCCTGCCGGTGGAGGGGCCGCCGCCCTCCGCCCAGGCGGTGGTCAACCCCACCCGGGACGACTGCCCCTACCCCGACGCCACCATCGCCGGCTGCATGGTGGCCTGGCTTGTGATGTCGCTGACCCGCTCGGTGCTGATCGAGTGGGGCGTGCTGCCCGAGGCCACCCCCAAGCTCTCGCCCTGGCTCTCCTACGTGGCGCTGGGTACCGTGGCGGACTGCGTCTCGCTGGGCGGTAGCCCCACCAACCGCGCGGTGGTGACCCACGGCCTGGCGCTGATCAACCGCATGGAGGCGGCCTGCTGGCGCGCCATGGCGGCGCGCCTGGGCGCCGACAGCGTGCCCTTCGACGCCGAGACCCTGGGCTTCCAGATGGGGCCACGGATCAACGCCCGCTCGCGCCTGGACGACCCCTATGCGGCGCTGCACTTCATGCTGGCCGAGCAGGATCATGTGGCGAGCCGCTATCTGGATGTGCTGGATCAGGACAACCAGTCGCGCAAGGCGATCGAGGCGGACATGGCCGAGGAGGCGAGGGCCCTGGCGCTGCCGGCGCTGGCCGCCGACGAGCCGGCCATCGTGGTCTTCCTCGAGGATGGCCACCCGGGGGTGCAAGGCATCGTCGCCTCGCGGCTGGTGCAGGCCTACGGGCGGCCGGCGCTGGTGCTGACCCCCGCCGCGGCACCGGGCATGCTCACCGGCTCCGGGCGTTCCATCGAGGCGCTCCACCTGCGTGACGCCCTGCAGCGCACCTTCGCCCTGGCGCCGGAGGCGCTGCCGCGCTTCGGCGGCCACCGCGGGGCGGCCGGGGTCGGCGTGCCCGTCGAGCATCTCGATGCCTTCAAGGCCGCCTTCCTGCAGGCGGTGGCCGAGCAGCTGGGAGAGGCCGAGCTCTACCCGCGGATCCTCACCGACGGCGACTTGGCCCCCGAGCAGCTCAGCCTGGCGACGCTCGAGGAGCTGCAGGCGCTCGGCCCCTACGGCCGCGAGTTCGACCCACCGCTCTTCCAGGGCGAGTTCCTCGTCGAGCGGCTGCGCCCGGTCGGCGCCGACGGCACCCACCTGATGCTGGAGCTCTCCCTGGGCGCGGCGACCCACCGGGCGATCTGGTTCCGGGCGCTGACCCCCGGCGAGGTGCCCGCCTTCGGCGTGGGCGACCGCCTGCGCTGCGCCTACAAGCTCAACCGCAACCGCTGGCGGGGTCGGGAGAGCCTGCAGCTGATGGTCGAGCACGCAAACGTTATCTAAGGAGCCAGGCATGGATCCCCAGGAGCTGCCCAAGGACCCCCACTCCCTCTGGGAGGACGCCATGGCGATGCTGGTGGGCACGCTGTTCGTGGCGCTGGGCGTGACCCTCTACACCCAGGCCACGCTGCTCACCGGCAGCACCGCCGGTATGGCCTTCCTGCTGCAGTACGCCAGCGGCTGGCCCTTCGGTGCCTGGTTCTTCCTGATCAACCTGCCGTTCTACTGGCTGGCCATCAGGCGCATGGGCTGGTCCTTCACCTTGCGCACCTTCGCCGCCATCGGGCTGGTCTCGCTGTTCTCGGAGCTCACCGGGCGCTGGATCGACATCGCCGGCCTGGCGCCGCTCTACGGGGCGCTGATGGGTGGCTGCCTAATCGGCATCGGCATGCTGATCCTGTTCCGCCACCGCGCCAGCCTCGGCGGAGTGAACATCCTGGTGCTCTACCTGCAGGACCGCTTCGGGCTGCGCGCCGGCTATGTGCAGCTGGCCATCGACGGCGCCATCATGCTGGCCGGCCTGGCATTGCTGCCGGCCGACCGGGTGGGGCTCTCGGTGCTGGGTGCGGTGGCGCTCAACCTGATCATCGCCCTGAACCACAAGCCCGGGCGCTACATGGGGGTGAGCTGAGCGCCGCCACGCTCAGCGCTTGCCCCAGAACCACCAGGCGATCAGGCCGATCAGGGCGAGGCCGGCCAGGTTGACGATCCAGCTCATGGGCGTGCCTCCTCGGGGGTGTTGGATGACGGTTCGGCGCCGCCGGCCTCGCCGGAGGGGCGGAACAGGCGCAGGCGGTTGGCGTTGCTGACCACGGTGATCGAGGAGAGCGACATCGCCGCCCCGGCGATCATCGGCGACAGCAGGGTGCCGGTGAGCGGATAGAGCACGCCGGCGGCGATGGGGATGCCCAGCACGTTGTAGCCGAAGGCGCCCACCAGGTTCTGCTTGATGTTGGAGAGCGTCGCCCGGCTGACCTCGATGGCCGCGGCGACGCCGTGCAGCGAGCCGCGCACCAGGGTGATGCCGGCGCTCTCGATGGCCACGTCGGTGCCCTGGCCGATGGCGAAGCCGACGTCGGCCCGGGCCAGGGCCGGGGCGTCGTTGATGCCGTCGCCGACCATGCCGACCACCTCGCCTTCGCCCTGCAGGCGCTCGATCTCGGCGTGCTTGTCCTCGGGGAGGAGCCCCGCACGGAAGTCATCGATGCCCACCTCCCGGGCGATGGCGCCGGCGGTATACGCGTTGTCGCCGGTCAGCATCACCACCCGGAGGCCGTCGGCCTGCAGGCGCTTAACCGCCGCCACGGTGTCGTGGCGCAGCGGGTCGCTGATCCCGAACAGCGCGGCCAGTGTGCCCTCCACGGCCAGGTAGACCACGGTGCGGGCCTGCTTCTCCAGCTCGGCGCCGCGCTCGCGCCCTGACGAGAGGTCGACGCCGGCCTCCTCCAGCAGGCGGGCGTTGCCCAGCAGCAGCGCGCGACCGTCGCGCGTCTCGGCCTTCACCCCGCCGCCGGTCACGCTGTCGAAGTCATGGATCTCGGCGGGCGCGGCGCCGGCCTGTTCGGCATGGGAGAGCAGGGCCGCCGCCAGCGGGTGCTCGGAGCCGCGCTCCAGGGCCGCCACCAGGCCGAGGCGCTCCTGCTCGTCGCCATCCAGCACCTCGGCCTCGGTGACCCGTGGCTTGCCCTCGGTGAGGGTGCCGGTCTTGTCGACCACCAGGGTGGTGAGGCGGCTGGCGGTCTGCAGGGCGTCGCCGCTTCTCACCAGCACGCCGTGCTCGGCGGCCTTGCCGACCCCGATCATGGTGGAGATCGGGGTGGCCAGGCCCAGGGCACAGGGACAGGCGATGATCAGCACCGTGGTGGCGGTAACCAGCATGTGCAGCACCCGCGGCTCGGGGCCGAGGTTGTACCAGACCAGGGCGGTGAGCACGGCGATGATCATCACCGAGGGCACGAAGATGCTCGAGATCCGGTCGGCAAGCTGGCCGATGGGCGGCCGCGAGTTCTGGGCGCTGGCCACCTGCTCGGTGATGCGGCCAAGGCGGGTGTCGGCGCCGACCCGGGTGGCCCGGTAGACCAGCGAGCCATTGCCGTTCACGGTGCCGGCGCTCACCTCGTCGCCCTCGGCCTTGGCCACCGGTAGCGGCTCGCCGGTGAGCATGGACTCGTCGATATGGCTCTGGCCCTCGGTCACCTCGCCATCCACCGGCAGGCGCTCCCCGGGGCGCACGCGGATCAGGTCCTCCTCGCGCACCGCGTCGATCTCCACCTCGCGCTCCTCGCCATCGCGGATCACCCGAGCCGTGCGGCTCTGCAGGTCGAGCAGGCGCTTGAGGGCGTCGCTGGTGCGGCCCCGGGCACGCAGTTCCAGGGCGTTGCCCAGCAGCACCAGGCCGATGATCATCGACGAGGCCTCGAAGTAGATGCCGCGGGCCATCTCGGGCAGCCAGGGGGCGAAGGCCACCACCGCCATGGAGTACGCCCAGGCGGTGCCGGTGCCCATGGCGATCAGGGTGTCCATGTTGGCCTGGTGGTGGCGGAAGTTCTTCCAGGCGTTGACGAAGAAGTGGCGACCGGGGAAGGCCATCACGGCGAGCGTCAGCGCCCCGATCACCAGCCAGAAGAGCCGGCCGGCGCCTTCCGGGTGGGGGTGGTAGACGAACATGCCCACCATCAGCGGCACGGCCAGCGCCAGTGACCAGGCGCTGCCGCGCAGCAGGCGGCGATACTCGTGCCGCTCGCGCTCGGCCCGGGCCGCCTCGGCCTGGCGCAGGTCGTGGATCGGCTCGGCGCCGTAGCCCACCGACTCCACCGCCTCGATCAGGGCCTTCTCCTCGGCGCTACCCTGCACCTGAGCGGTGTGGGTCCCGAAGTTGACCGTGGCCGAGACCACCCCCGGGGTGCGCTCCAGCGCCTGCTGGACGCTCTTCACGCAGCTGGCGCAGGTCATGCCGCCGATGGCGAGGCGCCGGGTGGTGGCGCGCTCGTCGGCGGGTGCCTCGTGCGATGTTTCGGCCTCTGCAGGGGCGGGCGTCGGCTCGGCCTCCTCGGCCGGCGCCGAGGCCTCGCCCGGCGGGTAGCCGGCCTCGCCCAGCAGCCGGTCCAGGGTCTCGTCATCCAGCCGGGTGGTCACCGCAAGGCGCTTCTCCGCCGGATCGCCCTCCACCTCGGCATCCGGGTCCTCGGCCTGGATCGCCTCGCGCATGCGCTTCACGCAGCCCTGGCAGCTCATGTCGGGCACCCGGCGCTCATGGCGCAGCGGACGATCCGCCGGTGGATAGCCGGCCTGCTGGAGGGCGCGGTCGAGGCGCGCGTCGTCGAGGGTGGAGGTGACGGTCAGGCGCTTCGCGCCCGGTTCGCCGACCACCTCGGCGTCCGGATCCTCGGCCTGGATCGCCTCGCGCATGCGCTTCACGCAGCCCTGGCAGTTCATGCCGGGTACCTGGCGTTCGAGGGTGGCGTTCATGGCGTCTCCTTGTCGGAAGCGTCGGCGTGGAGCGGTTCGGGGAAGTTCTCGATCAGCCGGCACAGGCTGTGGCCGTCCGGGGTGCCGTCGGGCATCTCGGCCCAGGCGTCCAGCGCCCGCTCCATGCGCTCGGCCAGGGCCTGCAGCTCGGCGATGCGCTCGCGGATCTGCGGCAGTCGGCTGGCGAGCAGATCGCGCACCATGGGGCAGGGGGAGTCGCCATGATCGGCGTGGTCGAGGATGTCGCGGATCTCGGCCACGCCGAAGCCGAGGGTGCGGGCGCGCTGGATGAAGCGCAGCCGCTCCAGGTCCTCATGGGCGAAGAGCTGGTAGCCGTTGTCGGGGTGGCGCTCGGGATGCAGCAGCCCCTCGCGCACGTAGTGGCGTACCGTCTCGGCGGTGACGCCGGCGGCCTTCGCCAGTTCGCTGACCTTCATCGCGGGGCCTCTCGTCTCTATCATGCCATGAGTGTAAAACCCTTGGGTTACCCAAAGGTCAAGGCGTTCACCCGCCGGCGAAGTGTGCCGAGGCGGCACCGGGCCGATGTTAGGTAACCCCATGAAAGTTCATGGCTTCAAACGTCTGTGCGACCAAAGTATTAGCGTTTCCAGCATTAAAACGCTCGTTTGGGGTTGAAACGCTCGTTCGCATACGAGAAAAGGGGAGGGCACGCGCCTGCCTCGTCGCGAGGCCATATCGGCGCCAAGGTCACAACAGCACCGCAAGGGATGGATCCATGAAGAACAAGTTCAATCGCCTGACCCTCGCTGCCGCCGTGGCGGCCGCCGCCTTCACCGGCCAGGTCCACGCCGGCGGTTACCAGATCAACGAGCAGAGCGTCAGCGGCCAAGGCTACGGCCACGCCGGGCGCAGCTCCAACGTCAACGACGCCACCATCGTGTTCGGCAACCCGGCGGGGATGTCGTTCCTCGATCGTGCCCAGGTATCGGTTGGTGGTACCTATTTGAACGTTAATACCGATATCAAGAATGCCGAGGCATCTCGCGATTTCGGTGCAGGCCCGGTTCCGATTGAAGGCTCTTCAGATGGAGATATTGTGCCTGGTACCTTCGTGCCCTTTGCCTTCTATGCTCACCCGGTCAATGAGCGTCTGGCCTTTGGCTTCGGTGTCTATGCCCCATTTGGCTCCAAGACCGACTATGAAGATGGCTTTATTGGCCGGAACCTGGGCAACTACACCGAGCTGACGGTAATGAGCGCTCAGCCGACGGTCTCCTACCGCTTCAATGAGCAGTGGTCTATCGGGGCCGGCGTCACCTATAACCGTGTGGATGGTGAGCTGCATAGACAAGTTGCAAACCCATTCAATCCTGTTGACCCTGCGGCAGATCTGGATGCACGTATCGAAGGCGATGATGAAGGCTGGGGTTACAACCTGGGTGTAATGTTCCAGCCCGTGCCGGAAACCACGCTGGGTCTGACGTACCGTTCAAAAGTCAGCTACACGCTTACAGGTGATTACCGAGCCACCGATCCTGCTGGCTTGGTGAATGCTATTGCGCCGGAGCGGCTGGAGAGAGATGCAAAGCTTGACTTGACCACGCCGGAAACCGTGAGCTTCTCTGTCACACAGCAGATGACCGATCGTCTGAAACTGATGGCGGGGGCCTCCTGGTCACGTTGGAGCAGGTTCGATCAGATTCGTGTGGTAGACCCCAACAACGGAGAGGAGATCACCGAAGAGCCGCAAAGTTACTCAAATGCCTGGGCCTATTCGCTGGGGGGTGAGTATCAGCTCAACCCGCAGCTGGCGCTGCGTGCCGGTATCACCCTGGACTTCACTCCGACACAGGATGCGAAGCGTAGCGCGCGTATTCCCTCCGATGACCGCCGTATCTTCTCCATCGGTGCCGGTTGGAGCCCGACCGAGGACCTGACCTTGGACTTTGCCTACTCTTACCTGACCGAGCGAGGTACACAAGTTGATTATGACCGTCTGGACCATGAGGCTTTGCCAGTCCCGACGGTGACTTCAGCTTACTCCGCCGACTACAAGAACGAGGCCCATGGCTTCGGTGCCCAGCTGACCTACCGATTCTGAGCGGCGTCCACCAGGCGTGACCCGTGAACCCGGCCTCGGCCGGGTTCACTGCGTTCGGCGGGAGGAGCCGGCCGGCGGATGCGTGGCGCCGCGGCTTTCGCTACAATAGGTGTCTTTTCCGTGCCGCCGGGGCCTCGACGTCAAGTCGCCGCCGCGGCGGCCGTTTTCCATCGCAGACTCGGATGAGCCCCATGCTGGAAACCAACCCGATTCACAACCTCATCAAGGACCTGTCTGAGCGGACAGATGTCCTGAGGGGGTATCTTTGACTATGCCGAGAAGAAGGATCGGCTAGAGGAAGTCACCCGCGAGCTTGAGGATCCCAACGTCTGGAACGACCCGGACTACGCCCAGAAGCTGGGCAAGGAGCGGGCCTCACTCGAGCTTATCGTCGCCACCATCGACGAGCTGGACCAGGGGCTCGGCGACAGCCGAGACCTGCTCGAGCTGGCCGAGATGGAGGAGGACGAGGCCACCGTCGCCGAGGTGGAGAAGGAGCTCGAGGGCTTCCAGGCGAGCCTTGAGAAGCTCGAGTTCCGGCGCATGTTCTCCGGCGAGATGGACGAAAATAACGCCTACCTCGACATCCAGGCGGGCTCCGGCGGCACCGAGGCCCAGGACTGGGCCAACATGCTGCTGCGCATGTACCTGCGCTGGGCTGAGCACCACGGCTTCAAGGCGGAGATCATCGAGCTCTCCGCCGGCGAGGTGGCGGGCATCAAGTCGGCCACGCTGCACGTGCAGGGTGACTACGCCTTCGGCTGGCTGCGGACCGAGACCGGCGTGCACCGCCTGGTGCGCAAGAGCCCCTTCGACTCCGGCGGCCGTCGCCACACCTCCTTCGCCTCGGTGTTCCTCTCCCCCGAGATCGACGACAGCTTCGAGGTGGAGATCAACCCGGCAGACCTGCGCGTCGACACCTACCGCTCCAGCGGCGCCGGCGGCCAGCACGTCAACACCACCGACTCGGCGGTGCGTATCACCCACGAGCCCACCGGCATCGTGGTGGCCTGCCAGAGCCAGCGCAGCCAGCATGCCAACCGCGACTTCGCCATGAAGCAGCTCAAGGCGAAGCTGTGGGAACACGAGATGGACAAGCGCAACGCCGCCAAGCAGGAGGCGGAGGAGTCCAAGGCGGACATCGGCTGGGGCAGCCAGATCCGCTCCTACGTGCTGGATGACCAGCGCATCAAGGACCTGCGCACCGGCGTGCAGACCAGCAACTGCGACAAGGTGCTGGATGGTGATCTGGACCAGTTCATCATCGCCAGCCTCAAACAGGGCCTATAGCCTGCTGCGCTCGCCGATCAGGCGTTGCCCCTCTGTGATGGAGGCTCGTTGACGACCGTCAGCGCCGCTCTCTCGCAGAGGGGCGCCTCGTCTCGGTAGCGCTCGCGCGGCGATGGCGGCAGGCGCATCAAAGTTTCCTTATCAAAGATTCCCAGTTAGGTAGCGAAATGGCCAACGAGAGCTCCTCCCCGGATAGTCCGTCTCAGAACGGCACCCAGAACGACGAGAACCGCCTGATCGCCGAGCGTCGCGCCAAGCTGGCCGCGCGCCGCGAGCGCGCTGCCGAGCGAGGCGAGAGCGCCTTCCCCAACCACTTCCGCCGCGACAGCCATGCCGCCGAGCTCAATGCGGCGCTGGGTGACAAGGACAAGGCCGAGCTCGAGGCGCTGGGCCACCAGGCCGGCGTGGCCGGGCGCATCATGCGCAAGCGCGGCCCCTTCATCGTGATCCAGGATGTCTCGGGCCAGATCCAGCTCTACGTCGACAAGAAGGGACTGCCCGCCGAGACCCTCGAGGAGATCAAGGGCTGGGACATCGGTGACATCGTCGCGGGGCGCGGCCAGGTGCACAAGTCGGGTAAGGGCGACCTCTACGTGATGATGGAGGAGGCGCTGCTGCTCACCAAGAGCCTGCGCCCGCTGCCCGACAAGTTCCATGGCCTCACCGACATGGAGGCGCGCTATCGCCAGCGCTACGTCGACCTGATCATGAACCCCGAGTCGCGCCAGGTGTTCGAGACCCGCGCCGGGGTGATCAGCGCCATGCGTCGCTTCTTCGAGGCGCGCGGCTTCATGGAGGTGGAGACCCCCATGCTGCATGCGATCCCCGGTGGCGCCACCGCGCGGCCCTTCATCACCCACCACAATGCGCTGGACCAGGACATGTACCTGCGCATCGCGCCGGAGCTCTACCTCAAGCGCCTGGTGGTGGGCGGCTTCGAAAAGGTCTTCGAGATCAACCGCAACTTCCGCAACGAGGGGCTCTCCACGCGCCACAACCCCGAGTTCACCATGATCGAGTTCTATCAGGCCTACGCGGACTACCACGACCTGATGGACCTCACCGAGGAGATGCTGCGCACCCTGACCCGCGAGGTGCTGGGCACCACCACCGTGGTCAACACGGTGAAGAGCCGCGACGGCGAGGTGCTCGAACACTACGAGTACGACTTCGGCCAGCCGCTGCGCCGGCTCACGGTCTTCGATGCCATCCTCGAGTTCAACCCGGACATCCATGCCGAGGCGCTGGCCGACGAGGCCGCGGCGCGCCAGATCGCCGAGCGCCTGGATATCGACGTCAAGGATGGCTGGGGCCTGGGTAAGATCCAGATCGAGATCTTCGAGAAGACGGTGGAGCATCGCCTGCAGCAGCCCACCTTCATCACCGAGTATCCTACCGAGGTGAGCCCGCTGGCGCGGCGCAAGGATGCCGACCCGTTCGTCACCGAGCGCTTCGAGTTCTTCGTCGGCGGCCGCGAGATCGCCAACGGCTTCTCGGAGCTCAACGATGCCGAGGACCAGGCCGAGCGCTTCCGCGAGCAGGTGGCGGAGAAGGAGGCCGGCGACGACGAGGCGATGTACTACGATGCCGACTACGTGCGCGCGCTGGAGTATGGTCTGCCGCCCACCGCCGGCGAAGGCATCGGCATCGACCGCCTGGTGATGCTGCTCACCGACAGCGCCTCGATCCGCGATGTGCTCTTGTTCCCGGCCATGCGGCCCGAGGTGGAATAGTTGGTAAGGGGCGCCCTGAGCGCCCATAATGGCTGTCGTTTCGACGTCGAGGAGACCACCATGAAACTGCTCAACCGCTCTGCCCTGAGCGTCCGCCCGACCCAGCACTTCGTGGACTGGATCAACGGGCTCGAGCCCACCCTCGGCGACGACGACCTGACGCTGGCCGACGTCGAGCGCGAGAGCACCATCTACCTGATCCCGGAGATGGATACCCCGGAGGCCCTGCAGGGCTTCGTGCGCGAGCGCTACCTCGAGATCCTCGAGACCGAGCTGCGCGCCTGGGAGGAGGACGAACGCCAGTGGCCCGAGACCCTTGACTGGCCGCTGTTCCAGCGCTTCCTGCAGCTCGAGCACAGCTACCTGGCCATCGACCTCGACGACGAGACGGCGCTGGAGATCTCCGAGGTCGACGACAGCCTGCTGCTGGAGACCGACCAGGACTGACGGCCGACCCGCACTGCCCAGGAGAGACCGGCTTCGGCCGGTCTCTTGCATTACGAACCCCCGACGGAAGATGGCATGAGTCGACTCTTCGCGACCCGCCCCGGCGACGATGGCCTGCCGGGCCCCGAGCGGCGCCTGGCGGTGCTGGCGCTGATCCTCGGCACCCTGATGGCGGTGGTGGACACCACCATGGTCAACATCGCCCTGCCCTCCATCGCCGCGGGGCTCGATGTCTCCGCCTCCCGGGCGGTGTGGGTCACCAACCTCTTCCAGATCACCTGTGCCGCCTTCCTGCTGGTGTTCGCCGCCTTGAGCGAGCTGCTCAGTCGTCGCCGGCTCTACGTGGCGGGGGTGGCGGTCTTCACCCTGGCGGCGCTGGGCAGCGCCCTCTCCCAAAGCCTCGAGAGCCTGCTGGTGTTCCGCGCCCTGCAGGGGCTGGGGGCGGCGGCGACCCTCTCCATCGGCCCCTCGATCTATCGCCAGATCTTCCCCTCCCGCCTGCTCGGCAGCGCCCTGGGGCTCTCCGCCCTGGTGGTGGCGGCGGGCTATGCCGCCGGGCCGGCCATCGGCGGCGTGCTGCTGTCGCTGGCCGACTGGCCCTGGCTGTTCGCCCTGCACCTGCCGCTGGGTGCGGTGGCGGTGGTGCTGGCCTGGCGGGCGCTGCCCCGGGAGGTGGCGCGGCCCGGCGGTTTCGACTGGCAGGGCGCGCTGTTCTCGGTGGCGATGCTGGCCGGCCTCTTCGTGGCCATGGACGGCGCCGGCCATGGCATGCCGGCCGGGCTGGTCGCGGCCTGGGCAGGGGGCAGCCTGACGGCCGCGCTGCTGTTCCTGTGGCGACAGCGACGCGCCCCTCACCCGCTGCTGCCGCTCTCGCTCTTCGCCGAGCGCCGCTTCAGCCTGGCGCTTGCCGCCCAGGGCTGCGCCTTCGTGGGGCAGGGGCTCGCCTTCGTGGCGCTCTCCTTCCTGTTCCAGCAGGCGATGGGCTTCTCGCCGCTGCAGACCGCCTGGCTCTTCACCCCCTGGCCGCTGGCGATCATGCTGGTGGGGCCCCTGGCGGGCCGACTGGCGGACCGGCTCAACCCCAGCCTGCTGGCCTCGGCGGGGCTGGCGCTGCTGATGGCGGGGCTGGCGTCGCTGGCCCGGCTGGAGGCCGAGGCCGGCGTGGTGGAGGTGCTGTGGCGCATGGCGCTGTGCGGCATCGGCTTCGGCCTCTTCCAGCCACCCAACAACCGCGAGCTGATCGGCAGCGTGCCCCGCGAGCGCAGCGCCAACGCCTCTGGTGCCATGAGCACCTCGCGCACCGTGGGGCAGTCGCTGGGGGTGGCCCTGGTGGGCGCCTTCCTGGCCGCCGGGCTTGCCGTGCAGGCGACCCTGTGGCTCGGTGCGCTCACCTCCCTGCTGGCGCTGCTGGCCAGCCTGGCACGGCTGCCCCTGGCCGCCGCCGCCCAGCGCGAGCGGCGCGCTGTCAAGGCCGCCGGCGGCGACTGAGGCGCATCGTTCGCACCGCCCATAGCGAGTACAATGGCTCCTTCACTTCACTACGTCGGGAAGCCGCCATGCGCATCCAGTCCAGCATCGAAGCGAAGCTCAAGGCCCTCGAGCCGGCCTTCCTCCAGGTCGAGAACGAGAGCCACCGCCACGCCGTGCCGCCTAACTCCGAGACCCACTTCAAGGTGACCCTGGTCAGCGCGCGCTTCGAGGGCATGATGCCGGTCAAGCGCCACCAGCAAGTCTACGCCGCCCTGGCCGACGAGCTGGCAGGCCCCGTGCACGCCCTGGCCCTGCACCTCTACACCCCGAGCGAGTGGGAAGCCGGCGGCCAGAGCCGCCCCGACTCGCCCGACTGCCGGGGCGGCGGACGGTGACCAGCGAGCCGCACCGCCTCCAGTACCTGGAGGCGATGGGGCTGACCGGCTGGGCGGCGCGCTATGTGCTGCCCAACGCCCGGCCGACCCCGGCCTGCGAGTGGGAGACGCCGGCGGCCCCTGCCGCCGCGCCCCCCGGCGAGCGCCTGCATGCGCTGCTCGGCGAGGCCCGCGAACAGGAGCCGGCGTCCCGCAAGCCCGCCGCCTCCCCGGAGCGGGCCGCCCGTCCGCCGCGCCCCGGCAGGGCGCGGGTGGCGCTGCTCGGCGAGGCGCCGGTGGCCGAGGCGCCGAGCGAGCCGGAGACCGCGGAGGCGGCGCCCGAGGCACCCCGGGAAGCGCTGCGCTTCGCCTTCCAGGTGGCCTGCCTGGAGGGGCGCTGGCTGCTGCTGCTGCCCGGCGAGGCGCCGCCGGGGCGGACCCGCCTGCGGCTGCTGGCCAACCTGCTGCGCGGTGCCGGGATCGCCTCGCCGCTGCCGGTGTTCCAGCCCTTCCACTGGCCGCTGCAGGAGGGCCTACCGGTGCAGGAGCCCCTGGCGGAGGCGCGCGAGGGGCTGCGTGCCTTCCTGAATGGGGCGAGCCGGCGCGGCTGGGCGCCGCGCCGGCTGTTGATGTTCGGCGACGACGAGGCCCTGGCACGGGTCCTGGCGCTGGAGGAGGGGCGCAGTGTCACCCTGGACCTGCCGGCCTGGCAGGCGCCCGCCCTGGGCGCGCTCGCCGCCGGTGCCGAGGCCAAGCGGGCCCTGCTGCCGCGGCTGCTGGAGATGGGCAAGGTGTGGTGTGCCGAGGCTGATGAGGCCGGGGAGCGCTCGGCAGGCGCCGGCGATGACGGGCAGGATGGCGATGGCCACTGAGACGCCACGCCTGCGGCGCCTGGGCGCGGATGACCTGGCCGCGGTGGCGGCGCTGGAGGCGGCCCATGGCTGGCCCACCGGCGGCTCGCCAGCCGCGTTGGCGGCGACCCTCGACGATGACGCCATGGCGGTGCTTGGCCTCGCCCGCGACGCTGCCCTGGTGGCCTACGCCGCGGTGGCGCGGCTGCCCTTCGAGGCGGAGCTGCAGGCGATCCTGGTGGAGGAGTCCTGCCGGGGGCAGGGGCTGGCGCGTCGGCTGTTGGCGGCGGTGGTCGAGCAGGCCCGTGGCTGGGGCAGCGAGCGGCTGCTGCTGGAGGTGCGCGCCGGCAACGCCTCGGCCATTTCCCTCTATCACGCGGCGGGCTTCGTCGAGGATGGCCGGCGCCGCGGCTACTATCCGCCGCTGCCCGCGACTCCCTCATGGGGGCCAGACACGACACCGCCCCGTCAGGGCGGGGCGGTCAGGGAGGATGCGGTGCTGATGTCGCTGGGGCTGGAGACGTCGCAGCCGGGATAGTGGCCCCGGAGGGCGCCTCAGCCCTGCTGGCCGCCGTCCACCTCGTCCAGCTTGCCCAGCACGGCGGTCAGGCGGCGCTCCCACTCCTCGCGCTCCTGCTTCAGGCGGCTGTTTTCCTCGCGCAGCTCCTCGGCCTCCATCTTCAGCAGCTCCAGGGCCTCGACGGCGCTGGTGACCTTCTGCTCGAGCCGGTTGAAGAGTTCGATGCTCATCCTGTTCTCCTGGGTGTCGTTCCGGGGGTGGTCCATGCGGTTGGAGCGGCGGCCTGGGCGGCGAAGCCGGTGGCCGCAGAGTAACGCCGCACCTGTGGCTCAGCAAGCGTCGTCGGCTGGCGACGACGAGGCCTCGCGGCGGTAAAGCCGGCCGTGGCTGTCGCCCGCCCGCAGCTCGCGGTGCAGCCGCCAGGTCGCCGGGACCTCGGGAGCGAGTCCCGCCTCGGTCTCCAGGTAGATAAAGGCATCGTCGGCCAGCCAGCCATTCTCCAGGGCGGCGCAGCAGGGCGCGGCCAGGTCCTGGCGGAAGGGCGGGTCGAGGAAGGCCAGGGTGACCGGCGCCGGCGGGCCGGCAAGGAAGGCCGCGGCGTCGGCGTCCACCACCCGCCCGCGCGCCTCGGCGCCGAGGGTCGCCAGGTTCCCGCGTAGCTGGGCGGCCACCCGGGCGTCGCGTTCCACGAAGGTGGCCTCGCGGGCGCCGCGGGAGAGCGCTTCAAGCCCCAGCGCGCCGGTGCCGGCAAAGAGGTCCAGCACCCGGGCGCCGGGCAGGGCGGCGGTCAGCCAATTGAACAGGGTCTCGCGGACCCGGTCGGGGGTGGGGCGCAGCCCGGGGCTGTCGAGCACCGGCAGCAGCCGGCGGCGGTAGTCGCCACCGATCAGGCGCAGCCGGCCGGAGGGCTTGGCGCCTGCTGTGGGGGGGGCGCGCCGGCTCGGGCGTCGGTGGCGTGAAGGGCGTCGCGTCATGGCGCGATTGTACCGGGGCGCTTGTCCACAGTCATGGTGGGCGGTGGTAGGATGTGGCGATTCGTTCATCCGCGAGGCTGATTCTGTCCATGTTCGGTTTTTTCAAGCGCAAGAAGAAGCAGCAGGAGCACGAGGCGACCCGCCAGGAGCAGGAGCCTCTGGAGGAGGCGGTCGACGCCGTCGAGGAGGAGGGCGCCGAGGCCGCAGCGCCCTCCGAGTCGAAGGCGCCACCCGAGACACCCCCTATCGACGAACCCGAGGCAGCCGAGGAGCCGGACGCCGGCGCCCGGCATGCATCCGCGCCTGATCCCGAACCTGTCGCCGAAACGGCACCGACGCCGGATACTGCCTTCGAGCCCGAGCCCGAGCCCGAGCCCGAGCCCGAGCCCGAGCCCGAGCCCGAGCCCGAGCCCGAGCCCGAGCCGGCCCGCGCCGCCCTGCAGGAGAAGCCCTCCGGCGGGGAGAAGAAGGGCTGGTTCGCGCGCATCCGGGCCGGCCTTGGCAAGACCCGCGCCAGCTTCACCGATGGCCTGGCGGACCTGTTCCTCGGCAGGAAGCAGATCGACGACGACCTGATGGAGGACCTCGAGACCCAGCTGCTGATGGCGGACGTGGGCATCGAGGCCACCACCGCGATCATCGACCGCCTGACCGAGCGGGTCTCGCGCAAGGAGCTCAAGGACAGCGAGGCGCTCTACCGCGCCCTGCAGGAGGAGCTGGCGGCCATGCTGGCCCCGGTGAGCCAGCCGCTTACCCTGCCGCCCAAGGGAGAGGGGCCCTTCGTGATCCTGGTGGTCGGCGTCAACGGGGTGGGCAAGACCACCACCATCGGCAAGCTGACCCAGCGCTTCCAGCGCGAGGGGCGCAGCGTGATGCTGGCCGCCGGCGATACCTTCCGCGCCGCGGCAGTGGAGCAGCTCAAGGTGTGGGGCGAGCGCAACAAGGTGCCGGTGATCGCCCAGCACACCGGCGCCGACAGCGCCTCGGTGGTCTATGACGCCGTGGCGGCGGCCAAGGCGCGCGGGATCGACGTGCTGATCGCCGACACCGCCGGTCGCCTGCACAACAAGGCGCACCTGATGGAGGAGCTCAAGAAGGTGCACCGGGTGATGGGCAAGCTCGACGCCACCGCCCCCCACGAGGTGATGCTGGTGCTCGATGCCGGCACCGGCCAGAACGCCCTCTCCCAGGCCAGCACCTTCAACGAGGCGGTGCCGATCACCGGGATCACCCTGACCAAGCTCGACGGCACCGCCAAGGGTGGCATCATCTTCGCCCTGGCCAAGCAGATGGGCACGCCGATCCGCTTCATCGGGGTCGGAGAGACCCTGGATGACCTGCGGCCCTTCGTGGCTCACGAGTTCGTCGACGCCCTCTTCGACCGCGACGGGAACGACGCCGCCCCATGATCGCCTTCGAGCACGTGGGCAAGCGTTACGGCGGGCGCTTCGAGGCGCTCGCCAACCTCGACTTCCGCGTGCGCCGCGGCGAGATGGTGTTCCTGACCGGCCACTCCGGTGCCGGCAAGAGCTCCCTGCTGCGGCTGATCATGCGCCTGGAGCGCCCCACCCGGGGCCGCATCCTGGTGGCGGGCCACGACATCGGCCGGCTCCACCCCAGCCAGGTGCCCTTCTACCGGCGCCAGATCGGCGTGGTCTTCCAGGACCACCAGCTGCTCCACGACCGCTCGATCTTTCACAACGTGGCCCTGCCCCTGGAGATCCAGGGGGTGGAGCCCCGGGAGGCGGCCCGCCGGGTGCGGGCGGCCCTCGACAAGGTGGGCCTGCTGCATCGCGAGAAGGCGCTGCCCATCGAGCTCTCCGGCGGGGAGCAGCAGCGGGTGGGGATCGCCCGCGCCGTGGTCAACAAGCCGGCACTGCTGCTCGCCGACGAGCCCACCGGCAACCTCGACCCCCAGCTCTCCGCCGACATCATGGCGCTGTTCGAGGACTTCAACCGCATCGGCACCACGGTGATGATCGCCAGCCACGACCTGGCGCTGATCGCCCGGCTGCGTCACCGCACCCTGCGGCTGCGCGAGGGCCGCCTGGTGGGCGACCAGGAGGCCGCATGAGCCGACGCCCCGAGGCGCCTGCCCGCGGCGCCCGCCGCCATCGCACCCGTTCCACCAGCCGCCTGCGCGGCTGGCTGCGCCACCACCGCGCCATGGCGCTGGACAGTGCCGGCCGGCTGCTGCGTGCCCCCGTCGGCAGCCTGGTGACCATGCTGGCCATCGCCATCGCCCTGGTGCTGCCCGCCGCGCTCTGGCTGACCCTGGATGGCGCCCGGCTGCTCGATACCGAGCTGACCGAGAGCGCGACCCTGACCGTCTACCTGGAGCGCCGGGTGGACGATGCCCAGGCGGCGCGGGTCGAGGAGGCGCTGGCGGCCCGGGAGGGGGTGGCGCGCACCCGGCTGATCACCGCCGCCGAGGGCATGGCGGAGTTCCAGCAGTCGCTGGGGCTGGAGGATGCCCTGGGGCGGCTGGAAGAGAACCCGCTGCCGGCCAGCGTGGTGGTCAGCCCGGCGGACCCCTCCCCGGAGGCGGTGCGCGTCCTGGCCGGCGAGCTCGAGGGGGTGAGCGGCGTGGAGGAGGTGCGCCTGGACCTGGCCTGGATCGAGCGGCTGCGCCACCTGGCGGAGCTGGGGCGGCGAGTCGCCCTGGCCCTGGCGGTGCTGTTCGGCAGCGGGGTGCTGCTGGTGGTGGGCAATACCATCCGCCTGGCGGTGGAGAACCGCCGCCGGGAGATCGAGGTGGTGACCCTGATCGGGGCCACCCACGCCTTCGTGCGCCGCCCCTTCCTCTACAGCGGGGCCTGGTACGGCCTGGGCGGGGGCCTGTTGGCCTGGGGGCTGCTGACACTCGGCAGCGAGTGGCTGGCGGCGCCGGTGGCGGCCCTGGCGGCCAGCTACGGCGCCAGCTTCAGCCTGCCGCAGCTGGGGGCGGTCGGTTCCGTGACCCTGGTGGGCTGTAGTATACTACTTGGGTGGTTGGGCGCCTGGATCGCCGTGAGCCGCCACCTCGCCGACGTCAGGCCGCGCTAGCGGCACGCCTCGCGAGCATGGCCTGCGAGCAGACCGCCGCCCGCATGGGGTTCACGGGCTATCCCGTGATTTCATGGAACTTTTTCCGGTTCCTGGCATCATATGAAGTGTATGCCAATGGATATCTGGGCTGACGAGGAGGCATCCTGCACATGAGCACCAGTCTTCTTCCAGTGGGCCAACTCTCCCCGGGGCACGACCTCAACGGGTACCTCCGGGCGGTAAGCGGCATCCCCATGCTGACCGCCGAAGAGGAGCGCGAGCTGGCCCTCCGCCTGCATGACGAAGGCGACCTGGAGGCGGCCCGCCGCCTGGTCCTGTCGCACCTGCGCTTCGTCGTGCACATTGCCCGCAGCTACTCCGGCTACGGCCTGCCCCAGGCTGACCTGATCCAGGAGGGCAACATCGGCCTGATGAAGGCGGTCAAGCGCTTCGATCCCAACCAGGGCGTGCGCCTGGTCTCCTTCGCCGTGCACTGGATCAAGGCGGAGATCCACGAGTTCGTGCTGCGCAACTGGCGCATCGTGAAGGTCGCCACCACCAAGGCCCAGCGCAAGCTCTTCTTCAACCTGCGCAGCGCCAAGAAGCGTCTGGCCTGGCTGAGCGGCGACGAGGTCGACGCCATCGCCAAAGACCTCGACGTCAAGCCCGAGGTGGTGCGCGAGATGGAGGGCCGCCTCTCCGCCCACGACGCCGGCTTCGACGCCGCGCCCAACGAGGACGAGGAGAGCAGCTGGCAGGCGCCGGTGCACTTCCTCGATGACGCCTCGGCGGACCCGGCCACCCAGCTCGAGGACAGCGACTGGGAGGACGATGCCACCCGCCGCCTGCAGCAGGCC
>NZ_AXCA01000150.1:0-41057 GCF_000475415.1 Halomonas sp. PBN3
GGTGCGGGGTCTCGTCGATGTCCGGGCTCTGCCAGGCGTAGGGCAGGCCGAGGTGGTCGAGCAGCTGGCGGCGCCAGCGCGATCCGGAGGCAAGCACGAGGTGCGGCACGGGGCGATCTCCAGGGGCGTGGGGAAGGCGTCAGCCTAGCATGTCGCTACCCCTTGCGCCGGCTTTGACAGGGGCGGGGGGAGTGCCTATCATTGCGCGCCTATGTTGATCACGCGACTCCCGGGCCATGTCGAGCCCTACAAGCTCGCCGCCCGCGACGAGCACCTGGAAGGGCTGATGGCCCTGGACGCCTTCGCGCGTCTCACCGAGGCGGTGGGGCCGCAGCAGGGCGATGCCGCGGTGTGGCTGGACTTCACCATCGATGCCCAGGGGCGCCGGGTGATCCAGGGTCGTCTGCGGGCCGAGCTGCAGCTGCCGTGTCGGCGCTGCCTCACGGCCATGGCGCAGCGCGTCGAGAGCGAGTTCCTGCTCGGCATGGTCACCAGCGACGCCCTGGCGGCGGAGCTGCCCAGCACCCACGAGCCGGTGCTGGTGGAAAACGAACAGCTGAACCTGCTGACGGTGGTGGAGGATGAACTGATCCTCAGCCTGCCGCAGGTGGTTTACCACGATGAGGCCGACTGCGCGGTCTCACGCGACCAGCTGACCAGCGGGGAGGAGGCCACGGCATCCGCGGCTCCCGCCCCCAGCCCCTTCGATGTGCTCAAGCACCTCAAGGGCAAATCCTGACTTCATCATCGATTCACTCTGGAGTGACATCCCATGGCAGTTCAACAGAACCGCAAGACCCGTTCCAAGCGCGGCATGCGTCGCAGCCACGACGCCCTGAGTGCCCCGGCCCTCTCCCAGGACAAGGAAACCGGCACCACTCACCTGCGTCACCACGTCTCTCCGGACGGCTTCTATCGCGGCCGCAAGGTCGTCGACGCCTGAGTCGACGACGCGACCTGCGGTGACCCCCGGTCCCTGACCCCTCGTGCGGATCGCCATCGATGCCATGGGAGGGGATCTCGGCCCCCGCGCCACGGTGCGGGGCGCCGCCGGGGCGGCCCTCCAGGACCCCCGTCTCGCGCTGCGGCTGTTCGGCCCCCGGGCCCGCCTCGAGCGTGAGATCGCCAGCCTGCCGCGGCGTCTCGCCGCGGCGGGTTCGCGTATGGAGGTCGTGGATGCCCCCGGCGAGATCGCTCCCGGGCTTCGACCCTCGGAGGCGCTGCGTCACGGCGGCGACAGCAGCATGGCGCGCATGCTCGATTGCCTGGCCGCCGGCGAGGCGTGCGCGGGTATCAGCGCCGGCAACACCGGGGCGCTGATGGCCCTGGGGCGTCGCGCCCTGGGCACCGTGGCGGGGATTCCCCGCCCGGCGATCAGCACCGCCATCCCCACCCGGGACCAGGGGCGCTGCTACCTGCTCGACCTGGGCGCCAACGTCGAGGCCAGCGCCGAGCGCCTGGTGGACTTCGCCCGCATGGGCGAGGTCATGGCGCGTCGGGTTGATGGCCTCGCCCGGCCCCGGGTGGCGCTGCTCAATGTCGGCGTCGAGGGCACCAAGGGCACCGCCAGCGTGCGCCAGGCGGATGCCCGGCTGCGCCAGGTGGCTGGCCTCGACTACCGCGGCTACGTCGAGGGCGACGGCATCTTCGCCGGGGCTGCGGACGTCGTGGTGTGCGACGGCTTCGTGGGCAACGCCGTGCTCAAGGCCAGCGAGGGGCTGGCGCGGATGCTGGTGGCGCGGGTCCAGCAGACCTTCGAGGCCCACTGGGGCAGTCGCCTGGTGGGACTGGCGGCGCGGCCGGCGCTGCGCCGCCTGCGTGCCGAGCTCGACCCGGTACGCTACAACGGCGCCAGCCTGCTGGGGCTCGCCGGCATCGTGGTGAAGAGCCACGGTGGCGCCGACGCCGAGGGCTTCCGCTACGCCGTGCTCAGGGCCGTGCAGGAGGTGGAGCACGACCTCCCCCGGTCGCTGGCCCGGGAGCTTGGCGGCAAGGACGCAACGATTTCCCGTCGTGCCGGCATGGCCGGCGACGATGACAGCCAATAAAAGCTAAGGTGACCAAGATGACTCAACCGCTCGCCCTCGTGTTTCCCGGACAGGGTTCCCAGCAGGTCGGCATGCTGCGGGAGCTGGCTGAGCGCTATAGCGTGGTGGGCACCACCTTCGAGGAGGCCTCCGAGGCCCTCGGCTACGACCTCTGGCAGGTGGTCCAGGAGGGACCCGCCGAGGCGCTCAACGCCACCGCCTGCACCCAGCCGGCGCTGCTCACCGCCAGCGTCGCCATCTGGCGCATCTGGCAGGAGCTCGAGGGGCCGCGCCCCGCGGCCATGGCCGGCCACAGCCTCGGCGAGTACAGCGCCATGGTGTGCGCCGGGGTGATGCCCTTCGCCGAGGGGGTCAAGCTGGTCAAGCTGCGCGGCGAAGCGATGCAGGCCGCGGTGCCGGCAGGGCAGGGCGCCATGGCGGCGATCCTCGGCCTCGACGATGCCACCGTGGAGCAGGCCTGCGCCGAGGCGGCCCAGGGGGACGTGGTCTCGGCGGTCAACTACAATGCCCCGGGCCAGGTGGTGATCGCCGGCAGCAAGGCCGCCGTGGAGCGCGCCATCGCCGGCTGCCAGGCGGCGGGGGCCAAGCGGGCCATGCCGCTGCCGGTGTCGGTGCCCTCCCACTGCGCGCTGATGGCGCCGGCCGCCGAGCGCCTGGCCGAGGCGATGGACGGGGTGGCGCTCAAGGCGCCGCGCTATACCGTCATCCAGAACGTGGATGCCCAGGCCCACGCCGATGTCGAGACGCTGCGCACGCGCCTGATCGAGCAGCTCTACCGGCCGGTGCGCTGGACCGAGTGCGTCGAGGCGATGAGCGCGCGGGGTGCCGCGGTGTTCATCGAGTGCGGGCCCGGCAAGGTGCTCACCGGGCTGGGCAAGCGCATCGCCCGCGGCAGCAAGGGGCTGGCGGTCAACGACCCCGACAGCCTGGATGCGGCCCTGGAGCTGGCCCGCGGTGTGGCCGCCCAGCAGGGCTGATCTTCTTTCACAGGATGAAGGCGTAAGCATATGACAACCGAATCCAGAGTCGCCCTGGTCACCGGGGCCAGCCGCGGCATCGGCCGCGCCATCGCCCATGAGCTGGGTCGCCAGGGCCGCATCGTGGTCGGCACCGCCACCAGCGACGCCGGTGCCGAGCGCATCGATGCCGACCTCAAGGTCCAGGGCATCCAAGGCGCCGGCCGTCGCCTCGACGTTACCGACCAGGCGAGCGTCGATGCCCTGATCAAGGCGATCGGCGAGGAGTTCGGTGCCCCGACCATCCTGGTCAACAACGCCGGGATCACCCGCGACAACCTGCTGATGCGCATGAAGGAGGAGGAGTGGGACGACGTCGTCGACACCAACCTCAAGTCCGTCTATCGCGTCAGCAAGGCCTGCCTGCGCGGCATGACCCGCGCGCGCTTCGGTCGCATCGTCAACATCAGCTCGGTGGTGGCGACCATGGGCAACCTCGGCCAGACCAATTATGCTGCCGCCAAGGCGGGCATGGAGGGCTTCACCCGCGCGCTGGCGCGTGAGGTGGCCTCCCGGGCCATCACCGTCAACGCCGTGGCGCCGGGCTTCATCGCCACCGACATGACCGAGGCGCTGCCCGAGGAGCAGCACAAGGCGCTGCTCGGTCAGATCCCGCTCTCGCGTCTGGGCCAGCCCGAGGAGATCGCCGCGGCGGTGGGCTTCCTCACCGGGGAGAGCGCCAGCTACATCACCGGCGAGACCCTGCACGTCAACGGCGGCATGAACATGCGTTGAGAGGCGCCGGGGACGGCGGTTGCGCCGGCCCCGGGGCCTCTATACACTACCCCGCAGCTTCCGGCTTGCGGATCTGGAACCCCAAACGGCTGGTCATCTGGACGGCCAATATGAACGACTGGAGTACGTCATAATGAGCACCATCGAAGAGCGCGTTAAGAAGGTTGTGGCCGAGCGCCTGAACGTCAAGGAAGAGGACATCCAGAACAGCTCCTCCTTCACCGAGGACCTGGGCGCCGACTCCCTGGATACCGTCGAGCTGGTCATGGCGCTCGAGGAGGAGTTCGACACCGAGATTCCGGACGAGGAAGCCGAGAAGATCACCACCGTTCAGGAAGCCATCGACTACGTCAACGCCCACCAGTAAGCCTGGTGGCGGTCGATACCGCTTGCTGATGCTCGGGGCCGTTTTGCCGGAACGGTCCACCGAAAAGCCGCCCGCCGGGCGGCTTTTTCGCACCCGGACGCCACGCGCCGTTAGCCGGGGCGGAATGTCGCGGGCAGAGTCGGTATAATGCGCCGAAACAGGCGGCCCGGCGGGGCCGCGATCATCCTGGACGCCTGGAGGAACGCTGATGACACGTAGACGGGTAGTGGTGACGGGCCTTGGCCTGGTCACGCCGGTGGGGAATGCCGTGGAGGAGAGCTGGCGCAACATCGTGGCCGGCAAGAGCGGCATCGCGCCCATCGAGCACTTCGATGTCAGCGGCTTCAACACGCGCTTCGGCGGGTCGGTGAAGGACTTCGATATCAGTCCCTTCCTGAACCCCAAGGAGGCCCGCAAGATGGACCTCTTCATCCAGTACGGGATGGCGGCCGGGGCCCAGGCGATCCAGGATGCCGGCATCGAGTGCACCGAGGAGAACGCCTCGCGCATCGGCGTGGCCATCGGTTCTGGCATCGGCGGCCTGCCGATGATCGAGCACAACCACAGCGCCCTGCTCAAGAGCGGGCCGCGGCGGATCTCGCCCTTCTTCGTGCCCGGTTCGATCATCAACATGATCTCCGGCAACCTGGCGATCCAGCACGGCTTCCGCGGCCCCAACATCGCCATCACCACCGCCTGCACCACCGGCACCCACAACATCGGCTACAGCGCCCGCACCATCGCCTACGGCGATGCCGATGTCATGGTGTGCGGCGGCGCCGAGATGGCCACCACGCCGTTAGGCCTCGGTGGCTTCTCGGCGGCCCGGGCGCTCTCCACCCGCAACGAGGACCCGGAGGCGGCCAGCCGTCCCTGGGATCGCGATCGCGACGGCTTCGTGCTCTCCGATGGGGCCGGCGTGCTGGTGCTGGAGGAGTACGAGCATGCCAAGGCACGCGGGGCGACTATCTACGCCGAGCTGGCCGGCTTCGGCATGAGCGACGACGCCTACCACATGACCGCCCCGCCCGAAGACGGCAGCGGCGCGGCGCTCTCCATGGCCAACGCCGTGCGCGACGCCCGCCTCGACCCGGCGGCGATCGACTACATCAACGCCCACGGCACCTCCACCCCGGCCGGCGACCTGGCCGAGAGCCGCGCGGTGCAGCAGGTCATGGGCGAGGCGGCGAAGTCGGTGGCGGTGAGCTCCACCAAGTCGATGATCGGCCACCTGCTGGGTGCCGCCGGCGCCGTCGAGGCGGTGTTCTCGGTGCTGGCCATCCGCGACCAGGTGGCGCCGCCCACCATCAACCTCGACAACCCCCAGGAGGGCTGCGAGCTGGACTATGTGCCGCACACCGCCCGCGAGATGAAGATCGACGTGGCGCTGTCGAACTCCTTCGGCTTCGGCGGCACCAACGGCACCCTGGTCTTCTCCCGGGTCTGAGGTCCCATGGCCGCCCCGTGCCCGACCGAGCCCGCGGGCTGGCCCCTCGATGACCGCGGCGTCGCCTATGGCGACGGCCTCTTCGAGACCCTGCTGGTCAGGGCGGGGCGGCCGCTGCTGTGGGACGAGCACCTGGCGAGGCTGGCCCGGGGCTGCCATGCCCTGGGCATCCCCATACCGCCCGAGCACGACCTGGCGGCGCCCCTCGCCGAGGCGGGGCCGGGGCTCGAGGTGCTCAAGCTTACCCTGACCCGCGGCAGTGGCGGGCGCGGCTATCGTCCGCCGGCGGCTCCCGAGCCCCGGCTGCGCTGGCAGCTGGCCGCCTTCGCCCCGGATAGCGGGCGCTGGCGGGACGGTGTGCGGGTGCGGCTCTGCCGATTTCGCCTCGGTATCCAGCCGGCGCTGGCGGGGATCAAGCACCTGAATCGCCTGGAGAACGTGCTGGCCCGGGGCGAGTGGCAGGACGACGCCATCGCCGAGGGGCTGCTCGAGGATGCCGAGGGGCGGCTGGTGGAGGCCACCGCCATGAACCTCTTCTGGTGCCGCGACGGCCGCCTGGAGACCCCGAGCCTCGGCCGCTGCGGGGTGGCCGGTACCCTGCGCGAGGCGCTGATGGGGCGCCTGCCGCTGCATGAGGTCGACGCCGGCGTCGAGGCGCTGGTCGAGGCCGAGGCGGTGTGGCTGGGCAACTCCGTGCAGGGGGTGTGGCCGGTGGTGCACCTCGAGGATGCCGAGGGCAGGGGGCTCGCCGCCTGGCCGGTGGGAGCGGCACACCGCGCCTTCCAGGCCGAGGCCCACGACCTGCTGGGCTACCCGCGCCTTCCATGAGTGACCAATGTTGACGAGGATGACGATGCGGCGAGTACTGATCTTCCTGCTGGTGCTGGCCCTGGTGGCTGCGGCGGCGCTGTTCGGTGGTTACCGCTACTGGCAGTCACGCCTGGCGGCCCCGATCGCGCTCGAGGAGGCGCGGCTCTACGAGGTGCCCCAGGGCGCCGGCTACCACCGGGTGGTGGGGGAGCTGGCGCGCGAGGGGGTGATCGAGGAGGCCTGGGCCTTCCGTGCCCTGGCGCGCCTGGAGCCGAGTAGCCTGCCCCGGTTGCGCCCCGGCGAGTATCGCCTGGAGCCCGGCATAAGCGGGCGGGAGCTGCTCGAGCTGCTGGGCAGCGACCGGGTGGTCACCTATCCGCTGACGGTGCCGGAGGGCTGGACCTTCGCCCAGATGCGCGAGCTGTTGGCCGATGCGCCCAAGCTCGCGCAGCAGACCGCCGAGCTTTCCGACGAGGAACTCATGGCGCGGCTGGGGCGCGAGGGCCAGCACCCCGAGGGCTGGTTCTTCCCCGATACCTACCTCTACCACAAGGGCGTCAGCGACCTGGAGATCCTCGAGCAGGCGCTCGCCCGCATGGAGGCGACCCTCGAGGCGGTATGGGCCGAGCGCGCCGACGACCTGCCCCTGGAGAGCCCCTACGAGGCGCTGATCATGGCCTCCTTGATCGAGCGCGAGACCGGCGCCCCCGAGGAGCGCCCCGAGATCGCCGGGGTGTTCAAGCGTCGCCTGGAGCGCGGCATGCGCCTGCAGACCGACCCCACGGTGATCTACGGCATGGGGGAGCGCTACGCGGGCAATATCACCCGCGCCGACCTGCGCGAGGCGACCCCCTACAACACCTACGTGATCGACGGCCTGCCGCCCACGCCGATCGCCCTGCCGGGGCGTGCCTCCCTGGAGGCGGCGGTCAACCCCGAGCCCGGCGACACCCTCTACTTCGTCGCCAAGGGCGACGGCACGCACCACTTCTCGCGCACCCTGCGCGAGCACAACAATGCGGTGAATCGGTATATCCGCAATCGCTGACGGGAGCCGGCATGAGCAATAGAGATTCGGATGTGCCAGCGAGTGACGTCGGGGACACTCCGGAGGGGAGGTCCTACGCCAGGGGTGAGGAGCATTGCTCCGAACGGGCTGGCCATGGATGGCCAGCACCGGCCCTGCAAGCGGAGCGGGACACGAGAGCGCAGCAGGGCGTCGGTAGCGTACAGGGAGGTATTCACAGCGCCTCCTCGACGGTCCGGCGCTCCGGGGAGGGTCGCCGAGAGAGTCGCGAGCGGAATATTGTTCCTGATCAACGAGGCCGTTTCATTACCCTGGAAGGGGGCGAGGGGGTGGGCAAGTCCACCAACCTGGCCCGGGTCGTCGGCTGGCTCGAGGCGCGTGGTCTCGAGGTGGTGCAGACCCGCGAACCCGGCGGCACGCCCCGCGCCGAGGCGATCCGGCGCCTGCTGCTCGACCCCGAGGAGCGCGAGCCCCTCGACGACGACGCCGAGCTGCTGCTGGTGTTCGCCGCCCGCGCCCAGCACCTGGCGCGGGTGATCCGCCCGGCGCTGGCGCGGGGGGCCTGGGTGGTGTGCGACCGCTTCACCGATGCCACCTTCGCCTACCAGGGCGGCGGGCGCGGCCTCGACCCGGCGCGTATCGCCGAACTCGAGGCCTTCGTCCAGCGCGGCCTGACCCCGGACCTGACCCTGCTACTCGACATGCCCATGGCCGAGGCCCAGCGTCGCCTGGAGGGGCGCCTGGCGGGCCGCGGTGAGCGGCGTGACCGCTTCGAGCAGGAGCGCGGCGACTTCTTCGAGGCGGTGCGCCAGGCCTACCTGGCGCGTGCCGCCGAGGCACCGGAGCGCATCGCCCTGATCGATGCGGCCCGCTCACCGGAGGCCGTCGGCCGTCAGATCGAGGCGGTGCTGGCGACGAGGATGGCGGCATGGCAGCGCTGAGCACGACGCCGATCGCCGAGCGCGAGCCGCTGCCCTGGCTGCGCCCGCGCTTCGCCGAGCTGGTCCGCCTGGCCGATGCCGGGCGGCTGCCCCATGCGCTGCTGATCTCAGGGCCGCGCGGGGTGGGCAAGCACTCCCTGGTGGATGCCCTGGCCGCCCGCACCCTGTGTGCCGCGCCCGGCACCGCCGCCTGTGGGGAGTGCCACGCCTGCCGCATGCTGGCCGCCGGCTATCACCCCGACCTGATGCGCGTCGAGCTCGAGGAGGGCAAGCGGCAGATCCGTATCGATGCCATCCGCGAGGTCAACCAGGTGGTCGCCCAGACCGCCCAGCAGGGGGGCTACCGGGTGATCGTGATCGCCCTGGCCGAGGCGCTCAACGTGGCCGCCGCCAATGCCCTGCTCAAGAGCCTGGAGGAGCCCGGCGCGCGCACCCTCTTCGTGCTGCTCTCCGATATCCCCTCGCGACTGCTGCCGACCATCCGCTCGCGCTGCCAGCACTGGAGCCTGGGGCCGCCGGCGGCAGACGACTGCCTGCCCTGGCTCGCCGAACGCTTCGGCGACGAGGCAGAGGCGCGTTTCTGGCTGCAGGTCGCCGGGGGACTGCCGCTTGCGGCGCTGCGCCTGGCCGACCCCGAGTCGCGCGCCCTGCGCCAGCAGCTGGTGGAGACCTTCGAGGCGCTGGTGCGCGGTGGCGAGCCGGTGGCAGAGGCGGCCCGTCTCGACCGCCAGTCCATCGACGCCATCCTGTGGTACGGTATCGCCTGGCTCGAGGACCTGATCCGCCTGGGCCTCTCCGGCGAGAGCGACGGGCTGCGCAACCCCGACCTGCTGCCGCTCTACCGGCAGGCGGTCAAGAACGCCCGGGTGCGCGACTGGTTCCGCCTGCTGGACTATGCCCGCGAGGAGCGCCGGCTGCTGGCCGCCGGCGGCAACCCCAACCCGCAGCTGGTGCTGGAAGCCTGGCTGGTACGCTGGTCGGCCCTGCTGCGTTCCTGAGGCGCCGCGCAAGAGACCCCGAGGAGAGACCCATGGCAGCCCAGAAGGCCCTGTCGCTGAATATCCAGGATGTCCAGACCCTGCTCTCGGCCTACATGCCGATGCTGGAGCGTGGCGGCATCTTCGTGCCCACCCGGGAGCGCTACGAGCTCGGCCAGGAGATCTACCTGCTGCTGACCCTGCCCGGCGAGAACGAGCGGGTGCCGGTCACCGGCCAGGTGGTGTGGGTCTCCCCCGAGGGCGTCACCGGGCGGCGCATGCCCGGCGTCGGCATCCACTTCAGCGCCGCCGACCAGGGTGTCCGTGACCGCATCGAGAACCTGCTGGCCGGCCACCTCGACAAGGGCGCCCAGACCTACACACTGTGAGGCGCCTCGCGCCTGGAGCCATTCACCTGTCATCCGGATATACCGCATGTTTGTCGATTCCCACTGCCACCTCGACCGCCTCGACCCCAAGACCCACGATGGCGACCTGGCCGCCACCCTGGCGGCCGCCCGTGCCCGCGGGGTGAAGCAGTTCCTGGCCATCGGCGTCACCCTGGAGGACGTGCCCGGCGTCGCCGCCATCGCCCGCGAGCATGACGACGTGGTGATCTCCGCCGGCGTCCACCCGCTGCACCGGGTGGAGGAGGAGCCCGACGTGGAGGCGATCATGGCGGTCGCCGACCGCCATGGCGCGGTGGCCATCGGCGAGTGCGGGCTGGACTACCATTACCTCAGGAAGGCGCCGGACACGGTGCCGTCCCGGGAGGTCCAGCGCGAGCGCTTCCGTCGCCAGCTGATCGCCGCCACCGAGCTCGAGCTGCCGGTGATCATCCATACCCGGGAGGCGCGCGACGAGACCCTCGAGATGATCCGCGAGCACACCGACCCGGCCATCGGCGGCGTGCTCCACTGCTTTACCGAGGACCTCGAGATGGCCCGCGAGGCGGTGCGCCACGGCTTCTATATCTCGCTCTCCGGGATCGTCACCTTCCACAGCGCCAGGGCGCTGCGCGAGGTGGCCCGGCAGGTCCCGCTGGACCGCCTGCTGATCGAGACCGACAGCCCCTACCTCGCGCCGGTGCCCCATCGCGGCCAGCCCAACGAGCCGGCCTTCGTGGTGGAGGTGGCCGAGTGCCTCGCCGCCGAGCGCGGCATCAGCGTCGAGGAGGTGGCGATGCAGACCAGCGCCAACTTCTATCGGCTGTTCCGCGCCGCCGTGCCGGAGGTCTCCGAGGAGATGCGCGGCATCCTGCGCGGCGCCGGCCTGGTGACCTGACGCCGCTGTCGCTGCGTGGGGAGCCGACATGCGTCGGCGCCTGCCGAACGCGCCTGTCGAGACCGCCTGTGGAGAGAGAGGAGGAGGCGATGGACCTGGAACCGCTGGTCGCCCGTATCGATCCGGAGGGGGAGATCCCGCCCGTGGCCGAGTGGCACCCCCAGCACTCTGCGGAGATGGACCTGGTGATCGCCGCCGATGGCCGCTGGCTCCACGAGGGCACCCCCATCGCGCGCCCGCGCCTGGTGCGCCTGCTCTCCACCATCCTGCGCCGCGAGGCCGACGGGCGCTACGCTCTGGTGACCCCCGCCGAGCGCCAGTTCATCCGCGTCGAGGACCGCCCCTTCCTGGTGGTCGACGCCGAGCCCGACGGCGAGGGTCGCTGGTGGCTGACCACCAACGTTGGCGATCGCCTGCCCCTGGACGCCGACCACCCCTTTACCCTGAGTGCCACCCCCGGCGGCGAGACGGTGCCCGAGGTGCCGGTGCGCTTCGGCCTTGCCGCGCGCCTCGGGCGCAACGTCTTCTACCGCCTCGCCGAGCATGCTGAGCCCATGACCCTGGCGGACGGTCGACCGGCGCTGGGGCTCGCGAGTGGCGGCCTCCGGCATCCGCTGGGCGTGCTGGAGGACGACGCGGCGTGCGACTGACCGCCGAACAGCGCGCCGTGGTGGGGCATGCCGGCGGGCATGCCCGGGTCGCCGCCGTGGCCGGCTCCGGCAAGACCACCACCATGGTCGCCCGAGTGCTGACCCTGCTGGAACGCGGGGTCCCCCCGCAGCGCATCCTGGTATTGATGTTCAACCGCTCGGCCCGCGAGGACTTCCAGGCGCGCCTGGCGGCCATGGCCCCGCCCGGGCAGGCGCTGCCCGACGTGCGTACCTTCCACTCGCTGGGCCACCGCCTCTCGGCCAGTCTGACCCGCTGGGGAGCGCTGGCGCCGCGCCGCCTGCTCACCGCCGACTGGCAGCTGGAGCGGCTGATGCGCCAGGCCACCCAGCTGGCCCTGGGCGACCAGGACGGCGAGGCCCGGGAATCGGCGCTGGAGGGTGAGCGCCTCGAGGCGCTCGCCCACTTCTGCGCCCTGGTGAAGGCCGAGATGGAGCCCGCCGCCGCGCTGCATGAGCGGCTCGACTACGGCGAGGAGACCCGCCACTTCCCCGCCGCCTTCGACCACGCCGAGGCGCTGCTCGAGGCGCACGGCCTGATGGGTTACGCCGACCTGCTTTACCGTCCGCTGCGGGCGCTGGAAGCGGATGACGCCCTGCGCGCCCGGGTCCAGGGCTTCCTCGATCATGTGATCATCGACGAGTATCAGGACATCAACGTCGCCCAGCAGCGGCTGCTGGCGCTGCTGGCCGGCGAGCGCGCCGAGGTGATGGCGGTGGGTGACGCCAACCAGTGCATCTACGAATGGCGCGGTGCCCACCCCGACACCATGCTGCAGCGCTTCACCGCCACCTTCGGCGCCGCCGTGGATTATCCGCTCTCCACCACCTTCCGCCACGGCCACGCCCTGGCCCTGGCCGCCAACCATGCCATCGAGGCCAATCGTCGCCGTCCCGACCAGCTCTGCCTGGCCGCCGATGGCAATCCGGCGACGCGCCTGGCGGCGGGGCAGGGCGGTCGTGGCCTGCTGGAGGCCCTGGCCGGCTGGCAGGAGGCGGGGCGCACCCTGCAGGAGGCCTGCGTGCTGGTGCGCAGCTGGGCGCTCTCGGTGCCGTTGCAGCTGGCGCTGCTGCGCGAGGGGATTCCCTTCCGCCTGGCCCGGGAAGACCGCTTCGTGTTCCGCCTGCCGCTGGTCCAGGCGCTGGCCGGCTACCTGCGCCTGGCCCGGGAGCCGGGGCTGCTGCGCGACCCGGGCCATCTCGCCCTGCTGCTGGCCCAGCCGACCCCCTTCGTCGCCCGCGAGCGGCTGAACGCCCTGGCCGAGCGGCTGGCCGACGGCCAGCGCTGGCCCGAGCCCCACGACCCGCTGCTGGCGGGGCTCAAGCCCCACCAGCGGCGCACGCTCAAGAAGCGCTGGGCGCTGCTCTGCCAGCTGCCGCGGCTCGCCGACTGGCCGCCGGCGGCGCTGCTCGACCACGTGGTCGAGGAGGTCGACGCCGAGAAGGTGCTCAAGCGTGCCGCTTCGCGGCGGGACAAGGGCGAGGAGGACGTGCGCCTGCTCGACGTGCTGCGCGAGCAGGCGAGCGAGCTGGGCAACGATCCCGAGGCCTTCATCGAGCTGCTCAGCCGTCCGGTGGAGAACCACGACGACGGCGTGCTGATCACCACCGTGCACGGCGCCAAGGGGCTGGAGTGGCCGCTGGTGGCGTTGGCCGGGGTCAACGAGCAGGACTTTCCCCACTACACCCGCGATAACCCGCTCTCCCCGCCACGCCTGGAGGAGGAGCGTCGGCTCTTCTACGTGGCCATCACCCGTGCCCGGGAGCGCCTGGTGCTGCTCCACGACGGCGGTGAGCATCGCCCCAGCCGGTTCCTCGCCGAATGTGCCTGGGAGCAGTGCGACCGCCTGGCGCGCCGCCTGGAGCCGCAGGGCGAACCGCTCGGCGCGGGCGACGCCGCGCCCCTGGCGGTATCGCGCCCGGCCCTGGTGCGGCGCTACCTGGCTGCCCTGGGGCGCGAGCTTCCCCTGGCCGAGGCCGGCGTGGCCGAGGCGGTGGCGGCCTATCGCACTTTCGACGTCGGCCAGCGGCTGCGCCATGCTGTCTTCGGCGAGGGCGAGATCGACCTGGTGGAAGGGGACCCCGACAACCCGGTGATCGAGGTGCGCTTTCGTCACGCCGGCCGACGGCGTCTGATCGCGCGCCGGGCGCCCATCGAACTGCTGCAAGGAGATCCTGCATGACCCCACCGTTGATCGCCGCCTGGGAGCTGGAGGAGGCGTTGCAGGGCCCTCGGCCGCCGCGGCTGCTGGACTGCAGGGCCCGGCTGGGCGACCCCGATGCCGGCCATGGGCTGTGGTGGAAGGCGCACCTGCCGGCCAGCCATCACCTCGATCTGGATCGTGACCTGGCGGGGCCGCCGGGGGAGGGGGGGCGCCACCCGCTGCCGGCACCGGAAGCGTTCACCGCCACGCTCCAGCGCCTCGGGCTGTCGCCGGCGGTGCCCATCGTGGTCTATGACGACATGGGGGGCCAGCTCGCCGCGGCGCGCGCCTGGTGGATGCTGGCCTGCTGGGCGGGGCATCCCGACGTGCGGCTGCTCGACGGCGGCGTCCAGGCGTGGCTGGCCCGGGGCGGCGAGCTGCGCGAGGGGGATGCCGTGGCGCCACGCGCCTCCGACTGGACTCCCGACTACCGTGACACCGCCTGGATATCCGCCCAGGAGGTCGCCTCGGGGCGCGCCCTCAAGGTGGATGCCCGCGCCCGCGAGCGCTTCCGTGGCGAGGCCGAGCCCATCGACCCGGTGGCGGGGCATATCCCCGGTGCCGTCTGCCGCCCCAGCGCCGACAACCTCGCCGCCGATGGCCACTTCAAGCCTGCCGCCCGGCTGGCCGGGGAGCTGCCTGAGGCCGCTGAGGCGGTGGCCTATTGCGGCTCGGGCGTCACCGCCTGCCACACCATCCTCGCCTATGCGGTGGCCGGGCGGCCGCTGCCGAGGCTCTACCCCGGCTCCTGGAGCGAGTGGATCCGCGACCCGGCCCGCCCGGTGGCGACCGGCGAGTAGGCCGGGCTTCGCCAGGAGCAGTCAACCTCAAGCGATAAGCTGCAAGAAAAACCGCCTCCGGTTCGTGTGCCGGAGGCGGTCTTGTTCAGGCTGTTACCCAGCTTCCCGCTTACATGTTCGGGTAGTTGGGCCCGCCGCCGCCCTCCGGCGCCACCCAGGTGATGTTCTGGGCCGGGTCCTTGATGTCGCAGGTCTTGCAGTGCACGCAGTTCTGGAAGTTGATCTGGAAGCGCGGCTTACCGTCGTCATCCTCGACCACTTCGTAGACCCCCGCCGGGCAGTAGCGTTGGGCCGGCTCGGCGTACTCGGGCAGGTTGTCGCGGATCGGCAGCTCAGGATCGGCCAGCTTGAGGTGGCAGGGCTGGTCCTCCTCGTGGTTGGTGTTGGAGAGAAACACCGAGGAGGGCTTGTCGAAGGAGAGCTTGCCGTCGGGCTTGGGGTAGTCGATCTTCTCGAATTCGCTGGCCGGCTTCAGGGCCGCGTGGTCCGGGGTGGTGTCATGGAGGGTGGGCAGCTTGCCTCCCAGCAGCTGGTCGACGAAGTTGTAGGCGCCGCCGACCAGGGTGCCGTACTTGTGGATCGCCGGACCGAAGCTGGCGCTCTTCTTGAGTTCGGCGAAGGCCCAGCTCGCCTCCCACTTCTCGGTGAAGGCGGTCAGTTCCTGGCCGCCCTCGTCACCCTTGGCCACCGCCTCGAATACCGCCTCGGCGGCCACCAGGCCGGACTTCATGGCGGTGTGCAGCCCCTTGATCTTGGCGAAGTTGAGGGTGCCGGCGTCGCAGCCGATCAAGAGGCCGCCGGGGAAGGTCATCTTCGGCAGGCAGTTGAGCCCGCCCTTGGCGATGGCCCGGGCGCCGTAGGCGACGCGCTTGCCGCCTTCCAGGTGCTTCGCCAGCACCGGGTGGTGCTTCATGCGCTGGAACTCGTCGAAGGGGGAGAGCCAGGGATTCTGGTAGGAGAGGTCTATGATCAGGCCCACCACCACCTGCTGGTTGTCGCCGTGGTAGAGGAACCAGCCGCCGTGGGTGTGCTTGTCCAGCGGCCAGCCGGAGCCGTGCAGGATCAGGCCCGGCTCATGCTGCTCGGCGGGGACGTCCCACAGCTCCTTGAGGCCGATGCCGTAGTGCTGCGGGTCCTTGCCGGCCGCCAGGTCGTATTCCTCGATCAGGCGTTTGCCGATATGCCCCCGGGCGCCCTCGGCGAACAGGGTGTACCTGGCGCGCAGCTCCATGCCCGGCATGTGGCCATCCTTGGGCTGGCCGTCGGCGCCCACGCCCATGTCGCCGATCAGGATGCCCTTGACCACGCCCTCCTCGACGATCGCCTCCTGGGCGGCGAAGCCGGGGAAGATCTCCACCCCCAGCCCCTCGGCCTGCTCGGCCAGCCAGCGGCACAGGTTGCCGGCGCTGATCACGTAGCGGGTCAGGTCGCCGCCGGTGTTGTGCATGCTCTTGGGCACCAGGGCGTTGGGTAGCTTCTGGCCCTTCTCGGCGTCCTTGAGCAGGTAGACCTCGTCGCGGCTGGCCGGGGTGGTCAGCGGGGCACCACGCTCCTCCCAGTCGGGGAACAGCTCGGCCAGGGCACGGGGCTCGAAGATGGCGCCGGAGAGGATATGGGCGCCCACCTCGGAGCCCTTCTCCACCACGCACACCGAGAGCTCCTGCTCGGCCTCGCCCGCCTGCTGCATCAGGCGGCACGCGGCGGCCAGGCCCGAGGGCCCGGCGCCGACGATGACCACATCGAATTCCATGGACTCGCGCTCGACTTGTTCTGTCACCTGCTCTCTCCTCGCTGATCGGGGCGACGCGGGCGGTTACCACCAACGTCGAACCAATTTAAAACGGTCGTTTGCTTCTAGCCGGGTCCCATGATAGGCATAATACGCTAAACGGGTCACCTCCTCGATGGTGCAATGGGTTCGTGCATCGGCGAGATTGTTGCGATGCATCGAGCTGTGGCACATTGAGACTGTTTTGTCATGTGGCGCCTATCAAACGCTTGCATGAAACTGATAAGAGAATGCCGCGTGGATCTAAGCGGCCCGTCTCAGGACGGCGGACGGATCATCGTCACGCCAACGGGAAAAGTGATGGTTCAACTCCCGAGGAACCAAGCGAGGACACCATGAAAGTACTCGTCGCGGTCAAACGCGTCATCGACTACAACGTCAAGATCCGGGTCAAGCCGGATCATTCCGACGTCGACCTCACCAACGTCAAGATGGCCATGAACCCCTTCTGCGAGATCGCCGTGGAAGAGGCGGTGCGCCTGAAGGAGCGCGGGGTCGCCACCGAGATCGTCGCCGTCACCGTGGGCCCCAAGGCCGCCCAGGAGCAGCTGCGCACCGCGCTGGCGCTGGGTGCCGACCGCGCCATCCACGTCGAGACCGACGAGCGCGTCGAGTCGCTGGGCGCCGCCAAGGCGCTGGCCAAGCTGGTGGAGGAGGAGCAGCCGGGCCTGGTGATCCTCGGCAAGCAGGCTATCGACACCGACAACAACCAGACCGGCCAGATGCTTGCCGCCCTGACCGGCCTGCCCCAGGGCACCTTCGCCTCCGAGGTGACGGTCGAGGGGGAGAAGGTGCAGGTGACCCGCGAGGTCGATGGCGGCCTGCAGACCGTCGAGCTCACGCTGCCGGCCATCGTCACCACCGACCTGCGCCTTAACGAGCCGCGCTACGCCAAGCTGCCCGACATCATGAAGGCCAAGAAGAAGCCGCTGGACGTCAAGAGCCCGGCGGATCTCGGCGTCGAGGTAGCGAGCAGGATCAAGCTGCTCAAGGTCGAGCCGCCGGCCGAGCGCCAGGGCGGCGTCAAGGTGGGCTCCGTGGACGAGCTGGTCGACAAACTCAAGAACGAGGCGAAGGTGATTTCATGAGCATCCTGGTTCTGGCCGAACATCACGACGGCGCCCTGGCCGGCGCCACCGCCCATGTGGTCGCGGCAGCGAAGGCCATCGGCGGCGACATCGACGTGCTGGTGGCAGGCGAGAATGTGGCCGCCATCGCCGAGGCCGCGGCCAAGCTCGACGGCGTCAGCAAGGTGCGCGTGGCCGACAACGCCGCCTATGCCCACCTGCTGGCCGAGCCCACCGCGGCGTTGATCAGTGAGCTCGCCGCCGACTACAGCCACGTGCTGGCCTGTGCCTCCACCACCGGCAAGAACGTGCTGCCGCGCGTGGCCGCGCTCAAGGACGTGGCACAGCTCTCCGAGATCATCGCCGTGGAGAGCGCCGACACCTTCAAGCGCCCGATCTATGCCGGCAACGCCATCGCCACCGTGCAGAGCGAGGATGCGCTGAAGGTGATCACCGTGCGCGCCACCGCCTTCGATGCGGTGGCTGAAGTTGAAACAGGAAGTGGCGGTTCCGCCGCCATCGAGGCCGTCGACATCGTCGCCGACAACGACCAGTCCACCTTCGTCAAGGAGGAGCTGGCCGAGTCCGACCGTCCCGAGCTGGGTGCGGCCAAGGTGGTGGTCTCCGGCGGCCGTGGCATGGGCAGCGGCGACAACTTCAAACTCCTCGAGGGCATCGCCGACAAGCTCGGCGCCGCCATCGGCGCCTCACGCGCCGCGGTGGATGCAGGCTTCGTGCCCAACGACATGCAGGTGGGTCAGACCGGCAAGATCGTCGCCCCCGAGCTCTATATTGCCGTGGGTATCTCGGGTGCCATCCAGCACCTGGCGGGCATGAAGGACTCCAAGGTGATCGTGGCCATCAACAAGGACGAGGAGGCGCCGATCTTCCAGGTGGCCGACTATGGCCTGGTCGCCGATCTCTTCGAGGCCCTGCCGGAGCTCGAGCAGAAGCTGTAAGGACGACCTTTTCCAGGCGTCGCAACGCAGGCCGGCCCTCCCGGGGCCGGCCTTCTGCTGTCTGGCCCGCGCTGGACGGCGTCCGATCGCCTGGAGTAGGGTGGCCTTACCCCCGCGAGAGCGCCCGGCAGGAAAAATCTTCGCCGAGGCGGTTGAAAACCTCGGGCCTTGGCCGCATCTCGCGTCAGTGCAGGACACGAATTGCATTTCATGCAAAGCCACCACAAGGAGATGATCAACATGGCACACACCCTCCCTGACCTCCCGTATGCCTACGACGCGCTCGAGCCGCATATCGATGCGCTGACCATGGAGATCCACCACTCGCGTCACCACCAGACCTACGTCAACAACCTGAACGCCGCCCTCGAGGGCACCGGCCTGGAAGACGTGCCGGTCGACGAGCTGCTGGCCGATCTGGACAAGGTGCCGGCGGAGAAGCGTCAGGCGGTGATCAACAACGGTGGCGGCCACTCGAACCACTCCATGTTCTGGCAGATGATGTCACCCAACGGTGGCGGTCAGCCCAAAGGCAAGGTGGCCGAGGCCATCGACAGCGAGCTGGGTGGCTTCGAGGCCTTCAAGGACGCCTTCACCAAGGCCGCCCTGGGGCGCTTCGGGAGCGGCTGGGCCTGGCTCTGCGTCACCCCGCAGAAGACCCTGGTGGTGGAGAACAGCCTGAACCAGGACAGCCCGATCTCCAACGGCAACACCCCGGTGCTGGGTCTGGACGTGTGGGAGCACGCCTACTACCTCAAGTTCCAGAATAAGCGCCCGGACTACATCGCCGAGTTCTTCAACGTGATCAACTGGGACGAGGTCGAGCGTCGCTACCAGGCGGCCACCGCCTGATCGACCGACCGACGTCCCGGTCTGACAAACAGCGCCGCGGCCCCTGGGGCCGCGGCGCTGTTCTATGGGCACCCTGCCAGGCAGCAGCATATCCTTGCCTCCTTGCCTCCTTGCCTCCTTGCCTCCTTGCCTCCTTGCCTCCTTGCCCCTTGCCCCTTGCCCCTTTCTCCTGCCGCTTGGCCGCAGTAACTTGTGCCTGGTCCCTTCCTATACCACAGCATATGGTATTTCAAGGGTGAGAGTTTCTATATATAGTGTATCCTTGCCTCCGTAATCACCATATATAGTTCCTTTCCTCAGGGAGTGTCACCATGGAGATCAAGGTCTATACCCGTCCAGCCTGCCCGCAGTGCACGGCTACCTGCCGCACCCTAGAGCGCCAGGGGATCGATTACCGCCTGATCGACCTGGAGCAGAATCCGGAGGCTCGCGATCGCGTCATGGCGCTGGGGCACCGCCAGCTGCCAGTCGTGGTAGCCGGCGATGAGCACTGGTCCGGTTTTCGTCCGGACCGCCTCGGCGCCCTGACGCCGGCATGAGCGAGGCGCCGTTGGAGAGTGTGCCGCCGGAGCTGATCTATTTTTCGACACGCTCCGGCAACACCCACCGCTTCGTGGATCGTCTCGGCCTGCCGGCTCGACGTATCCCTATCGAGCGTGAGGCACCGATGACCCAGGCCACACGGCCCTTCGTACTGGTGACGCCCACCTACGGCGGTGGCGAGGTGAAGGGGGCGGTGCCCGCGCCGGTGATCCGCTTCCTCAACGACGCCGACAACCGGGCGCTGCTGGTGGGGGTGATCGCCGCCGGCAACACCAACTTCGGTGCCGCCTACGGACTGGCAGGGCGCATCATCGCCAAGAAGTGCGGTGTTCCCCTGCTCTATCGATTCGAGTTGCTGGGCACGGACGATGACGTGACCCGGGTTCGCAAGGGAGTGAGAGAGTTTTGGACACGACAATCCTGACCCAGCCGCCTCGTCAGGCGGAGAGTGACGCGGGGCGCAAGCTGGATTACCACGCCTTGAACGCCATGCTCAACCTGTATGACGACGAGGGACGGCTGCAGCTGGCGCGCGACCGCGAAGCGGTACGCGAGTACTTTCTTCAACACGTCAATCAGAACACGGTCTTCTTCCACTCGCTGAAGGAGAAGCTCGACTACCTGGTGGAGAACCAGTACTACGAGCCTCAGGTGTTGGCGCAGTACGATGCCGGCTTTATCAAGGCGCTTTTCGAGCAGGCCTACGCCTGGAAGTTTCGCTTCCCGAGTTTCCTCGGCGCCTTCAAGTACTACACAAGTTATACGCTGAAGACCTTCGATGGCCGCCGCTACCTTGAGCGCTTCGAGGATCGGGTCTGCATGGTGGCCCTGGCCCTGGCTCGCGGTGACGAGACGCTGGCCCGGTCGCTGGTGGACGAAATCATTGCCGGTCGCTTCCAGCCGGCTACCCCGACCTTCCTCAATGCCGGCAAGCGTCAACGTGGCGAGTTGGTATCCTGCTTCCTGCTGCGCATCGAGGACAACATGGAGTCCATCGGCCGGGCCATCAATTCGGCCCTTCAGCTCTCCAAGCGTGGGGGAGGGGTGGCGCTGCTGTTGAGCAATATCCGTGAGGAAGGCGCACCGATCAAGCAGATCGAGAACCAGTCGTCGGGCGTCATCCCGATCATGAAGCTGCTCGAGGATGCCTTCTCCTACGCCAACCAGCTCGGTGCACGCCAGGGGGCCGGGGCGGTCTATCTCAATGCCCACCATCCCGATATCCTGCGTTTTCTCGACACCAAGCGCGAGAATGCCGACGAGAAGATCCGCATCAAGACGCTGTCGTTGGGGGTGACGATCCCCGATATCACCTTCGAGCTGGCCAAGCGCAATGAGCCCATGTACCTCTTCTCGCCCTATGATGTGGAGCGGGTCTACGGCATGCCCTTCGGTGACATTGCCGTGACCGAGAAGTACCGCGAGATGGTCGACGATTCCCGTATTCGCAAGACCAAGATCAATGCCCGGGCCTTCTTCCAGACCCTGGCCGAGGTGCAGTTCGAATCCGGCTACCCCTATGTGATGTTCGAGGATAACGTCAACCGCGCCAACCCCATCGCCGGGCGCATCAATATGAGCAACCTCTGCTCGGAGATCCTGCAGGTCAATACGCCCAGCGAGTTCAACGATGACCTGGGCTACCGTCGGGTGGGGGAGGATATCTCCTGCAATCTGGGGTCGTTGAATATTGCCCGGGTGATGGATTCAGGCGATATCGGCAGCAGTGTCGAGGTTGCGGTGCGCGGTCTCACCGCGGTGGCCGAGATGACCGAGATCGCCTCGGTGCCCTCGATCGCCAACGGCAACGCCCTTTCCCGGGCGATTGGCCTGGGGCAGATGAACCTGCACGGCTTCCTGGCCCGGGAGCACATCCACTACGGCTCCGAGGAGGCGCTGGACTTCACCTCCGCCTACTTCGCCGCTGTGGCCTACCACGCCATCGCCGCCTCCAACCGCCTGGCCCGTGAGCGTGGCGAGGCCTTCGCCGGCTTCGAGAGCTCCGCCTATGCCAGCGGCGCCTTCTTCGACAAATACACCGAGCGTGACTGGTGGCCGCGCACCGAACGCGCCCGGGCGCTGTTCGAGCGTCGCGGCATCGTGCTGCCCACCCGCGATGACTGGGCGGCCCTCAAGGCGGCGGTGATGGCGCACGGGCTCTACAACCGCTACCTGCAGGCGGTGCCCCCCACCGGGTCGATCTCCTACATCAACCATGCCACCTCCAGCATCCATCCGGTGGCCTCGCCCATCGAGATCCGCAAGGAGGGCAAGCTGGGGCGGGTCTACTACCCGGCCCCCTACCTGGACGACGACAACCTGGCGTTCTACCGCGACGCCTACGAGATCGGGCCCGAGGCGATCATCGACACCTACGCCGCGGCCTCGGAGCACGTCGACCAGGGGCTGTCGCTGACGCTCTTCTTCCCCGACACCGCCACCACCCGGGACATCAACCGCGCCCAGATCACCGCCTGGCGCAAGGGCATCAAGACCCTCTACTACGTACGCCTGCGCCAGAGTGCCCTGGCGGGCACCGAGGTCGAGGGCTGCGTCTCATGCACTCTCTAAGGAAGGAGGCCGACATGACCACGGCGACATCGCGACTGACCCGCGTCCACGCCATCAACTGGAACCGGCTCGAGGACGACAAGGACCTTGAGGTGTGGAACCGTCTGACCAGCAACTTCTGGCTGCCCGAGAAGGTGCCGCTCTCCAACGACATCCCGTCGTGGAACACCCTGAGCGAGCCGGAGCGGCGGCTCACCATCCGGGTGTTCACTGGACTGACCCTGCTCGACACCATCCAGAGCAGCGTCGGCGCCCCGACGCTGATGCCCGATGCGCTCACCCCCCACGAGGAGGCGGTCTACGCCAACATCGCTTTCATGGAGGCGGTGCATGCGCGCTCCTACAGCTCGATCTTCTCGACGCTGTGCACCACCCGGGAGGTGGACGACGCCTTCCGCTGGAGCGAGGAGAACCCCGCGCTGCAGCGCAAGGCCGAACTGGTGCTTGAGCGCTACTGGGCCGAGGACCCGCTGATGCGCAAGGTGGCCAGTGTCTTCCTGGAGTCGTTCCTGTTCTACTCGGGCTTCTACCTGCCGATGTACTGGTCGAGCCACGCCAAGCTGACCAATACCGCGGACCTGATTCGCCTCATCATTCGCGACGAGGCGGTGCACGGCTATTACATCGGTTACAAGTTCCAGCAGGCCATGGCCGAGGCGACGCCTGAGCGACAGGAGGCGGTCAAGGCCTATGCCTACGACCTGCTGCTGGCGCTCTACGACAACGAGGTGGCCTATACCGAGCTGCTTTACGACGAGGTCGGGCTCACCGAGGACGTCAAGAAGTTCCTCCACTACAACGCCAACAAGGCGCTGATGAACCTGGGCTTCGATGGGCTCTTTCCCCAGGAGGTGTGCGACGTCGACCCGACCATTCTCGCCGCGCTCTCGCCGGGGGCCGACGAGAACCACGACTTCTTCTCCGGCTCCGGCTCCTCCTACGTGATCGGGCGTACCGTGGCCACCGAGGACGAGGACTGGGCCTTCTGACGCGCCAGGCCCACCACCCCCGAGCGGGGGAGGCGGGCCTGGCTGTCGATTAACGTGGCGGTGAAAGGGCTGCAGCCTGCCCACGAAGAAGGTGGCCTCAGTCGGCCCCCAGCCAGCGACGCATCCGCCGCGCCGGGCCCTGAGAAGGCGGGGTCTGGCGTCCCTCCAGCCGGGTGATGGCATCCCGCAGCGGCACCAGGATCGCCTGCAGGTGGTGCCGACACAGGTGCTTGCCGAGGGCCCCCGGGCACTGTGCCATCAGCAGCCCGGCGTGATAGACCGCCGTGCCCAGCCCCTCGGCAACGCCAGACACTCGCTGGGCCTCCCGTCGGCAGCGCTCCAGCTCGCTGGTCAGCAGCGCGAGGGTGCGCGCATCCAGCCAGCATGGGGTGTGTTCCCCCTGTGTCTGCGCCGTCACCCTCTCCAGAAGCTCCCGGAAGGAGACCTCGAGGAAGATGCAGTGGTAACGAAGCTGGGGGGAGGGCGTCATGGGGCATCCTTTAATTGAAATCGATTCCTATTCTTGTGTCTCGGCGTCGGCGTGTCAACGCCAGTGGCGAGGCCCGGGGACGCCAAGGTGCCGCTGGATGAGGCATCACCGGACGCGCTGCCGCATCGCCGTGGCGGGGCTAGAACCGTCGCAGTCCCCACAGGAAGTAGGCGCCGCCCAATAGCGAGGCCACCAGGCCGGCGGGAATCTCCTCGGGGAACAGCCACTGGCGGCCCAGCCAGTCGGCCACCACCATCAGCAGGGCGCCGCATAGCGCCGCGCCGAGGAGGTGGAAGCGGGCCCGGGAGAAGCCCAGCAGCCGCGCCAGGTGCGGGGCCAGCAGGCCGACGAAGGAGAGCGGCCCGACCACCAGGGTGGCGCCGGCGGTGAGCAGGGCCACCAGCAGCAGCATGAGCAGGCGTGCCCGGGCCAGCGGCAGCCCCAGGGCACTGGCGCTGGCAGCGCCCAGCGGCAGGATATCCAGCCAGCGAGAGAGGGGCGCCGCGGCCAGGGCCAGCAGCAGGGTGGCCCCGCCGACGGTCAGGGCGCTGGTCAGGTCGACGTAGTAGGTCGAGCCGGAGAGCCAGGCGATCACCTGCTGCCCCCGGGGATCGCCGCCGGCCAGCACCACGGCCCTGACCGCGTCGAACAGGGCGGTGATGGCCACCCCGGTCAGCAGCAGGCGCTCGGGCGGGAAGCCGCTGCGGCGGTTGAGCCCCACCAGCACCGCGAGGCTGGCCAGCGCCCCCAGGGTGCCGGCGCCCACCAGGGTCAGGTTGTCGGGGGCGGGCAGCAGGAAGATGGCGGCCATCAGGGCGATGGCGCTGCCGCCGCTGATGCCCAGCAGCTCGGGGCTGGCCATGGGGTTGCCGGTGAGCCGCTGGATCAGGGTGCCGGCGATGGCCAGCATCACCCCACAGCCGGCCGCGGCCAGCAGCCGGGGGAGTCGCCATTGCAGCAGCGCCACGTCATGCAGGGAGGCCCAGTGCCAGCCGCTTGCCGTCTGGCCGGTCAGCAGCGCGACCAGGCCAAGCCCGACCAGGCCCAGTGCCAGCCAGGCGGCCAGGTGCCCGGGCGCCGGATGACGGCAGGCGGTGGCGCGGGCCTCCCGTGGCGGGGCCTCGCCGGAGAGACGTAGCCGTGGGAGCAGCCACAGCAGCAGGGGGGCGCCCAGGGCCGCGGTGGTCGCCCCGGTGGGGATCAGGGTGGGCAGGGTGCCGGAGAAGCGCTGCAGCAGCAGGTCGGTGGCGGCCAGCAGCAGGGCGCCCAGCAGCGTCGACCACAGCAGCCGTGACCCCAGGCGGCGGGCGCCGGCCAGGCGCACGATGTTGGGGGCCGCCAGGCCGATGAAGCCGATGATGCCGACCACGCTGACCACGCAGCCGGTGAGGAACACCGCCAGGCCCAGGCCGGCCAGGCGCAGGTGCCTGAGCGAGACGCCGAGGCTCCTGGCGCCGGCCTCGTCCAGCTCCAGCACCGCCAGGGGGCGCAGCAGCCAGAGGGCGGCCAGCGCCCCCAGGGCCAGGCGCGGGGCCAGGAAGGTGGCGTCCTGCCAGCCGTTCTGGGCAAGCGAGCCGGCGCCCCAGATCAGCAACCCCTTGAGTGCCTCCTGGTGGAACAGCAGCAACACCATGGAGAGAGCGCCGAAGTAGAGGTTGATCACCAGGCCGCCGAGCACCACCACCACCGGTGCCAGGCCGCGCCGCCAGGCCAGGGCGAAGACCAGGGCCATGGCGCCACCCCCGCCGGCCAGTGCCACCCATTCCCGGCCCAGGCCGAGCAGGCCGGGGGCGAGCAGCGTGGCGGCCATCAAGGCCAGGTTGGCGCCGCTGGCCACGCCCAGTGTGGTGGGAGCGGCCAGGGGGTTGCGCAGCACCTGTTGCATCAGCACCCCCGCGAGCGCCAGGCCGCCGCCGGCGAGCAGGGCCATGGCCAGGCGCGGCCACCAGGCGAAGTGCACCACCAGGGTTTCTGGCGCGTGACCGGGGGCCAGCAGCGCGGCGAGGCCCTCGCCGATGCCCGTTCGGGTGGCCAGCTCGATCACCGCCAGGACCAGCACGGCCAGCCCCAGGGCAAGGCAGGCGCGTCCCGGCGTCAGGCGTGGCCGCAGGCGGCAGGCGAGGGTCTTAGACGGCATCGTCCGCCTCCAGGGCACCGACCAGCAGCTCGGCGAAGCGTGCCGCCGAGGGCAGGGCGCCGAAGCTCCACACCGGCGGCAGGATGATCGGTGCCCCCTCGCTCGCCTCTACCAGGTGTTCCCACAGGCCGCCCTCGGCCAGGGCGTCACGTACCCCGGCGGGGTAGGGCTCCACCACCACCAGGCGGGCCTCGAGGCCGGCCAGCGCCTCGAGGCCCACCAGCGAGAAGCCCCAAGCGTTGGTGGGGCCGCCCCAGGCGTTCTCGAGGCCCAGGCGGCGGAGCACCGCCTGGAAGAGGCCATGGTCACCAAACACCCGTACATGGCGGGCGTCCATGAACTGCACCATCACCAGAGGAGGCTCATCGCCGTCCAGGCGCCCGCGCAGCGACGCGAGGCGGGCCTCGGTGTTGTCGATCAGCCGCTCCGCCGCCTCGGGGCGGCCCACCAGGTCACCCAGCGATCGCGTCAGCTCGCGCATCTCCGTCCAGGTGTCCCGCTCGGGGCGGTAGAGCGCCAGGCTCTCCACCGGGGCGATGCGTTCGAGGCGCGGAACCAGGTTGGCGAACATCGGCGAGACCAGGATGCGCTCGGGGGCCAGGCTCGCCAGCAGCTCGAGGTTGGGCTGGCTGCGCAGGCCCAGGTCGATCGTCGTGGCGGGCAGGGCGGGCTCGTCCACCCAGGCGTGGTAGGCCTCGACCTGGGCCACGGCGAGGGGCGGCGCGTCCAGCGCCACCAGGGTCTCGGCCAGGGTCCAGTCGAGGGTGGCCAGGCGGGGCGTGGCGGCCATGGGCGCGGCGGTGGTCACCAGCATGGCGAGCAGGCCGGCCAACCAGGGCAGGGCGCATCGAGGGCGAAGCAGGGGCGACTCCAAGGGCGGTTCCACGGGTGATTCCACGGGTGATTCCACGGGCAAGGGGTGGCGGGACTAGTGGGCGATGGCGACAGGGTGCTCGCCGGCGGGGTGGGGCATGACGTGCATGGGGATGCCGTAGATGGCCTCGAGGGTCTCCCCGGTCATCATCGCCTCCGGCGTGCCCTGGGCCAGCAGGCGGCCGCCGTGCAGCGCCACCAGGCGGTCGCAGTAGCGGGCGGCCATGTTGATGTCGTGGAGCACGATGATCACGCCGAGGCCAAGCTCCCGGCTCAGCCGGCGGATCAGAGCCAGGACCTCGACCTGGTGGGCGATGTCCAGGGCCGCCAGGGGCTCGTCGAGCAGCAGGAAGCGGCTCTGCTGGGCCAGCAGCATGGCCAGCCAGACGCGCTGGCGCTCGCCGCCCGAGAGGGTGTCGACCTGGCGCTCGGCGAAGGCCTCGGTATGGGTCAGCGCCAAGGCGCGGTCGATGGCCGCCTCGTCCTCGCGGCCGTGGCGGCCCAGCAGGCCATGCCAGGGGTAGCGGCCGAAGCCCACCAGCTCGCGACCGGTGAGAGCCTCGGCGGCCGGCAGGTGCTGGGGCAGGTAGGCCACCTGCCGCGCGAAGGCGCGGTGCCCCCAGGCCGAGAGCGGCGTGCCGTCTAGGTGCAGCGCTCCCTGGCTGGCCGACTGCTGGCGAGCCAGCAGCTTGAGCAGGGTCGACTTGCCCGAGCCGTTGTGGCCGATCAGCCCATGGACCCGGCCCTCCTCGAAGCCGAGATCGAGGGGGTGCAGCAGGCATCGGCCGTTGACCGCGAAGGAGGCGGCGCGCGTTTCCAACATCGATAGCTCCTGACGAGACACCGCCGTGGGGCGGTTATGGCGTTGCAAAGGCTAATGCAAACGATAACATCTATCAATGAGTGGTGGGGCATCGTCCAGCAACGTCGCCCCCCGGCGGCCCTGGTCCGCCGGGGCATCGTTAGGGCGCATTGACCAGAATCAGAAGTCGTAGCTGAGGGTAGCGGTGACGCTGCGTTCGGCGCCGAAGTAGCACACCGATTCGCTGTAACAAGCACCGACATACTCCTTGTCCAGCACGTTATTGGCGTTGAGCTGCGCCGTCAGCCCGCTCACGCCGAGTCGGGAGAGATCGTAGCGAAGGGAGGCATCTACCAGGGTGTAGCCCGGCACTTCCAGGGTGTTGGCGGCGTTCGCCCAGCTGTCTCCAATGTAGCGCACGCCGAGGCCCGTGGTCAGGTCGGCAAGTGGGCCGTCCTGGAACCCGTAGGAGCCCCAGAGTGACACCATGTGTTCCGGTGTGGCGACAGGGGTCAGGCCCTGGGTGCCGTCCTCGGCCTTCTGAATGTCGACATCGGTATAGGTGTAGCTTGCCCTGACGTGGGCATTATCGGTGAAGTGTTTCGTTGCCTCGAGCTCGATACCCCGGGACCGCGTGCTGCCGACGGCACGATAGGCCATGAGGCCCTGGATGTAGTTGGCCGTATTGTCCTGGTCGATCTGGAAGGCCGCGATGCTGTACTGGTCGCGGGTATCGTTGGGTTGATACTTCACCCCAAGCTCGACCTGTTCCGCCTCGGAGGACGCGATCAGGTCGCCGTTTTCATCGACGTTGCTGTTGGGGCTGAACGATTCCGAGTAGCTGATATAAGGCGACAGGCCGTTGTCGAACGCATACAGGAGCGCGGCGCGGCCGCTGAAGTTCTCCTCTTCCCGCTGCTGTCGACGGTTGGTTCCTGAATAGACATCCTCGACCTTATTGTCGACTTCCACCCAGTCATAGCGGCCGCTCAGGGTAAAGCGCCACCGATCAAGGGCGATCTGGTCCTGCAGGTAGAGGCCTGTCTGCTTAAGCTCGCGGTCATTGTCCTGGAAGGGTGTGAGGGAGCCGTCGCTGCCATAGGTGGGCTCGAAGGGGTTGATGGGCGAGAAACCTCTGCCGAGCTCCCAGTAGGCATCGGTCTCGCGTTGCTGGTAATCGAGTCCGGCCAGTATCGTATGTTCGGCACTGCCCAGGCCAAAGCCGGCAATCAGCTGGTTGTCGACGGCCAATGCATCAAGCTCCTCATCGGCGCCAAAATAGGTCCGGCCAAGCTCATTGCCGTTCCAGGCGGCAGTGTTATAGACCTGCCCATAGTCGACGCTGCTGTCGACATAGCGGAAGTTCTGCCGCGCCGTCAGGGTATCGTTAAAGCGGTGTTCGAGCTGGTAGCCGAGCATGGCCTGCTCGCGGTCGAAGGTTTCGTACTCCTTCTCGCCGTCATAAAAGTTGTTGGAAATCCGCTTGCCATTGCGGTCGTAGAGCGTTCCCTCGGCGGGCAGCCCCCCATAGTAGCCGCCCTTGGGGTCCTTCTGGAGATAGGCCATCAGGGTCAGCGAGGTGTCGTCGCCGAGGTCGAAGGCCAGTGACGGGGCGATGGCATAACGCTGATTCTCGATATGCTCCCACTGGCTCTCCGCATCCCTGACCAGGCCGACCACTCGATAGGCGGCACGGCCGCTATCACCCAGCTGGTCGCCCACATCGAAACCGACCCCCAGATGACCCTGTGTCCCGGCGCTGGCCTGAACCTGCCGGTGTGAGGTGAACAGGGGCTGCTTGCTGGTCAGCGCCACCAGCCCTCCCGGCGCGGCGCGACCATAGAGGACCGAAGAGGGCCCCTTGACCACCTCGATGCTCTCTAGGAAATACGGGTCGATCTGCAGAATGCTGTAGGTGCCCTTGTCGTTCAGTAGCTTAAGGCCGTCCAGGTACTGGTTGTCGATGCTGTCGCTGCCGAACCCGCGCAGCTTGATAGCATCGTATCGGCCGGCGGTGGCACCGTACTGGCCGGTGAAGACACCGGCCGAGTAACGGGTAGCCACCTGAACCGATTGTGAGCCCTGTGCGCGAATCTCCTCTTGGGTAATGCGTGATACCGCCTGCGGCGTCTCGTTGAACGGCGTCTCTGTCTTGGTGGCGGCCTGGGCGGTCACGGTCAGGGTGTCGAGTGACTCGGCCTGCTGGGCCATGGCGTCGAGAGAGGCGCCGGCGGCGATAAGGGCGATGGCCAGCGTCAGAGGGCGTGGGCTCGGCATAAGAAACATCCTGTGGTGCTGCGGTGGTATTTTTTAATGTAATGAGAATTGTTGCTGTTTGACGGGCGTGGCAGGGATGCGCAACGCTCACACCTCTATGCGCGATGCTCAGTTCGCTCTGGGCAGGGAACTCGGGGCGACACCGAAACGGCGGCGAAAGGCGGTGGCGAAGTTGCTGGCGTGGCGGTAGCCCGAGAAGTGGGCGGCCTGCTGCACGCTGTAGCCCCGGCGAAGGTAGTCATGGGCCAGTGTCAGGCGACAATCGCGCAGGTAGTCGAAGACGCTGTGGCCGAAGGCGGCCTTGAACTTGCGGCGCAGGCTGGCGGGGCTCATGGCGGCGAGGCTGGCGAGCTCCTCGAGGCGGTATTCTCGCGCCGGGTCATTGCACATGGTCAGGCGAACCCGTTCCAGTCGCTGGTGCTCACGGGGGAGCAGGGTGGGTGTCGTGGTCCGGGGCATGTTATCGACCGGCAAGCCATGGGCCAGAAGCTGGAGGCTGAGTCCTTCCAGAAGAAGCCGGTGTCGCTCTGCCTCCTGGGGCGGGGTGGCGAGCGCCTGCTGGAGCCCCTGGCGCAACGGCTCGGGTAGCCGCCATGCGTGTAGACGGGAAGCCTGCTCGGTGGTCGGAATCAGGGAGGCGAGTCGGTTGCGATCCAGGCTCAGGGTCAGGGCGCGCAGGCGTTGTCCGGCAGGCTGTGTTGCCTCGAGGCCGTGTTCGTCATCCAGTTGCACGCTCAGTGCCATGCCGGCCGACAGATGCAGGGAATGCTTTTCCAGGCGTACCTCGGCCGCCCCCTCGAGCAGGACGATGATCGAAAGCGGTGTGGGGCGTCGCGAGCAGGAGTCATAGCGGTGCAGCACTTCCACGTCGGAAGCGACCAGCTGCATGCCGGAATGGAGGGGGAATTCCAGAACACTGCCGCGTATCACCGGTGTGTCGGCGTGTGGCGAGAGACCGGGGACCCGGTAGTCGAGGCCATAGTGTCGGCCGTAGGCCAGCAGGTCGCGTGGCGTATGTGCCTGCCCGGGAGCTGCTGGCCGGCTCATCTCGCCTCCGGGGCAGACCGTGAAGCGCGGTGACACCCCAGTGGGCAGTTCCCGCACACGCTGAGTTCATCGATTAGGTAGCGGATGCAGCAGAGCCGCCGTATTCGGCGTGGCGAGCCGGGTTTGTCCGCCTCGACATAGCGGACCGGCCGGTAGAGGGGATTGCGACGGCCGTCGGCGAGGGTCCGGCGCTCTAGGAGTTGCCGGGCCGGGTCGGTCGCCTCCGGCTTGGCAAGGGGATGCTCGGCCAGGGCGCCGGCGAAGTGCTCGAAATAGTTACCCGCGTTGCTCCAGAACACCCGGGGGGAGGCACCGGTGGCCGTGGCAAGGGCCTCGATCAGCGGCGCCAGGTGGCCATCGAGCAGGGTGGCGAAGCGGCAGCCGGGGGCGAGCTCGGTCAGGGGCCGGCCGGCATGGCGCAGCACTAGCCCGGTGGTCTGTCCCTCCGGCGATAGCTCGAGATGCAGGTCATCCAGCCGCAGCGGCAGGTCGCGCCCCATCAGCAGGTTGGCCGCCAGGCCATGGGCCACCACGGCGCTGAGGTGCCACTTGGACCACAGCGAGGCCACCGCGCGGCGATCCCCATTCCCATAGCGTGTGCCGAAGCGTGCCAACAGGTCGTTCAGGCATGCCGGGTCGAGCAGTTCCCTGGCGGCAAATACATCACCTCGTGATACCGCCGACACTTGTGGCGGCGCCAGGCCTTCCAAAGGACCGATATACAGCGATGACATGGAAAGGGGCATGGGATTTCAGCCTTGGATGGTCGACAAAATTGTGCGGCAGATATGGATTGAATTGCAAGAGCAAATGAGAATCTTTATAAATGGAGCGCGGCGACTGGCTGCAGCCAGCAAGCTTCCACCACCCCCCCCGAGACTCTTTTCATGTTTGCTATCCCTTCCCTTTCGACGCCATACACGTTGACGAAGGCAATTTGCCCGGCCCTCGGTGTCACCGCTACCGGTCTGCTGTCCGCCGGGCCAGTGCTGGCTCTGGAGACGATGTTCGATACCGAACCTATGGTAGTAGTGGGCACTGCCCTCAAGGTGGCCTCGCCGCTGGTCGAGACGCCGCGTCCCGTCGCGCTGGTGGATCGCGAGGAGTTGGACACGCGTAATGTGCAGGACCTGGACGAGAGCTTTCGTTACCGCGCCGGTGTTCTCTCCGGGCACTACGGCGCCGACAACAACAGCGACTGGTTCAAGGTGCGCGGCTTCGATCAGGCGACCTATCAGGACGGCCTGCGCCTCTACCGCCAGGGGTACTTCCAGTGGCTGCCCGAGCCCTATGGCCTGGAGCGGGTGGAGGTGTTCAAGGGCCCCGCCTCGATCCTCTATGGGGAGGCGCCGTCGGGCGGCCTGATCAACGCCGTCAGCAAGCGCCCCACCGCCGAGCGCCAGGGCGAGATCGAGATCCAGGTCGGCAACCGCGAGCATCGCCAGTTCGCCGTCGATACCTCTGGGCCGGCCACCGAGAGCGGCGATGTGCGTTATCGCCTGGTGGGGCTCTACAAGGAGCGTGACGGTGACCTGAACGATACCGAGAACGAACGCTACTATTTGGCGCCGAGCCTCGAGTGGGACCTCTCCGATGCCACTCGGCTGACGCTGCTGGCCAGTGTCCAGAAAGACGACGGCATCCCAGTCAACCCGTTCAAGCTGGCCTACGGCACGCTGCAGGACACGCCCTTCGGCAAGGTCGACCCTCACACCAACTATGGGGCGCCCGACTACGACAAGGACGAGCGCACCCAGACGGCCATTGGCTATGAGTTCCGCCATTTGCTCGATGACACCTGGACGTTCGAGCAGGACTTCCGCTATAGCCACCTGGACCTTGACCTGCGCAGCTCCTACATCCTCAGCGGCACCGGGGATGGGCAAACGGCCTTCCGCGGCCACCTTCAGCGCGACGGCGAGATCGATAGCTTCACACTCGACAACCGGATGGTGGGCAAGTGGTACACCGAGCACACCGAGAACACCCTGCTGGTCGGGGTCGACTATCAGGATCTCAGCCTCGACGGCCGTGAGTTCGACAACTTCACCTACGACGTCGTCGACATCTTCGACCCCCAGGGCGGCATCGCCCCGGTCCCGGGCGACCAGCTGAGTCGCCGGCGAATCGACAAGGAGCAGCTGGGCCTTTACCTGCAGGACCAGCTGCGCATCGACGACCGCTGGGTCCTGCTGGGCGCCGTACGCTACGACAGCGCCGACGTACGTAACGAATCCCAGAGCCTGAACGTCCAGGTGGACGAGACCCAGACCGCGACCTCCTGGTCTGGCGGCGCGATGTATCTCGGCGACCATGGCATCAATCCGTACCTCAGCTACACGGAGTCCTTCCAGCCGGAGGCGCAGACCAACTCAGCCGGTGCCATCTTCGAGGAGATCGAAGGCCAGCAGTGGGAAGCCGGGATCAAGGTCGCACCGTTGCACTGGGACGGCTATCTGACGGCGGCGGTATTTGACCTCGAGGAGTCAAACTCCTTCGCGACGACGCCTGGCGGCTACCAGGCCCAGGAGGGTGAGAAGATGGCCACGGGCTTCGAATTGGAAGGTGTGGGCTATCTCACCGAGTCACTCCAACTGAGCGCTGCCTACACCTACACCGATGCGCGTGATGCCAACGACAACCGCGCGGCGCTGATTCCTCGCCACATGGCCTCCGCCTGGCTGGACTACGACTTCGCGGGCACGGCGCTGCAGGGCCTGACGGTCGGCGCGGGCCTCCGCTACGTGGGCGAGTCGGTCGATGGCGACGTCACCGTGCCCGACTACACCGTCGGCGATGCCATGGCCCGCTACGACTTCGACCGTCACTGGACGGTACAGCTCAATGTCAACAACATCACCGATGAAGAGTACGTCGCCAGCTGCGATTTCTGGTGTTACTACGGTGAATCACGCAGCGTTATCGGTAGCCTCAGCTACCGCTGGTAAGACGCTGTGCCCGTGACGACGACGCCCGGCCTGGTGGCCGGGCGTCGTCGTCCATCGGGAAGGCCGTCAGTAGTCGACTGACCAGGTCAGCGTGTAGGTGCGGCCACGGCCCTGATAGTCGTAGAGGTATGCAGGCCCATAATAGGGCGAGTAGAAGATCTCGGCACGCTGGCCCCACACCGTGGAGTACTGCTCATCGAGCAGGTTCTGTACGCCCAGGGTGAGGTGACCGATATCGGTTTGTTTGGCCAGGGTAAGGTCCAGAGTCGTAAAGCCGTCGATCTGCCGGTCGGTATCGTCCTTTAGATCCAGGGTGTGATTGGCCTGCAGCCGGGCGGAGTGCTCGAGGTCCGACCAGCCGACGAAGGCGGTGGCCGTCGAGAGCGAGGCGGAGGTAGCATCGCGTTTCTGCCACTCGCCCTCGTCATCCTGCTGCTCGGAGCGTACCAGGTGGAGGGTGCCGCCAGCTTCAATGTTCTCCCCCACGTAGCGGGTCAGCGTGGCCTCAAGGCCATAGTCACGTTTCTTGTCGTCGATGACGTCTACGCTGAGGTCGCCGCTGTTGATCTGCAGGGCCTTGTCGGACCAGGCGTAGTAGAGGGCTGCCTGGGCGATCCAGTTACCGCCCTGTCGGCGCCAGCCAAGCTCCACCTGGTCGGTTTCGATGGCCGACAGGGGGTTATCATCGACGCTGATTCCGGGGCGACCATAGTATTTGGCAGGGTCGGGCAGTTCGAAGCCCTGGCTATAGCGCAGCCAGGCCTGCTGCCCGCCGTCGAAGTCATACAGCGCACTGGCGTTGAACAGGGTGGTGTCGTAGTCGTTATCACCCCCGGGAATACCCCGGAAATCATCGATGCTTACGTCGGTGTGCTGTCGACGCGCCCCGGCGGAGAGCTTGAGTGACTCGCTGGCCCACCAGTCGCCCTGGGCGAAGGCGGACAGGGTATCGAGCCGATATCCCGGGTAGCGTGGGGACACATCCGCCTCCTCCTGGACCAGGCCTCCGGTGGCGTCTGACACTGCGCGATCGAAGGTCATCTGGTCGGCATCAAAAGACTCTCGGTCAAGGTCGAGGCCGTAGGTCAGCGAGAGATCATCACGTAATTCCGCGGCGAACAGGGCCTTGAGTCCAGACAGCCTCGTATCCTGCTTGGAAGCGCTGAAGGTGTAGGCATCTGGCGCCTGCCAATCGGGTGAGGGGTAGGGGAAAGCCTGGAAGCTGGCCTCCTCTTCACGATGGAACGCCTGTAGGTAGAAGTCTTGGCCCAGAAGGTTGCCGTGGTGATACTGCAGGTTGAGCATGCGGCGATCGGTAGTGGGGTCGCGATCCGCATGATAGCCGTCGCGGATTTCAGCACCCTCCAAGCTTGGAGAGGTGTCCGACAGGTTGGGAAAATAGACGCCTCGGTTGCCCTCGTAGCCGGAACGATAGAGCTGGGTGCCAAGCCGCAGCGATTGCTCGTCGGAAAGCTCGACCTCCAGGCTGCCCAGCAAATCGATGCTGCGGTTGTCCTGCAGGTCGGTCTGGGCAATATCGGGGAAAATCTCGTTACCGCCGGCATCGAAGTGGCGGCCGTTGTCCCGGTACGCCACCGCCAGCCGCCCCCGGGCCACCTCATTGCCACCGCTGATGGCCTGGGCTACGCGGTAATCGACATCATCCCCGTCATGGAAGCCACTCGTGATGCCAAGTTCGCTCTCGAGTCCTAGTGCCGGTCTTGTCGCCTGCTTGGTGATGATGTTGATGATGCCACCGGTGGCGCCGCCACCATAAAGGCTGGTGGCGCCGGAAAGCACTTCAACTCGCTCGATATTGAATGGGTCAATCGAGTCGAACTGTCGAGACAAGCCACGCGAGCTGTTCAGTGAGACGCCGTCGATCAGTACCTGAACGCTGCGCCCACGCAGGTTCTGGCCATAGTTGGTGCGGCCCTGAGGGGCGAAGTCCAGGCCTGGTACCAACTTGCCAAGGGCTGCCTTGAGGTCGTCACCGCCGCGGGTCTGACGTTGGAGCTCGTGGCCCTCAATGACATGCACGGCTCCCGGTATCTGGCTGATCTCGGTTGGCGTGCGAGAGCCTACCACTACCAGGGTATCCTGCGTCATGGGCTCCGAAGCTTCCTGTGCATGGCTTGCGAGCGTCATCGAGCTGGCGGCGATTGCCAGGGTAAGGCGTGAGAGTGGGGGCATGGTGAGATCCGTTTGATGATGATGGACGTGTTAGCCGGCACCTGGGTGCCGGATATCAACCTTTTAGGTTAATGCGACGCATTTTCATCATTTTTGCCATCTATGCAACGATTGATAATTGTTATCAATCGTGAGACGATCCCGCCGCCTTTCGATACGGACCCAGGGAGCCCGATGTGAAGAGGATGCTACCCGCGCTGCGCTGGGGGTGTGCCGGCCTGCTGCTGGCGACGACCCCGCTGATGGGCCAAGAGCTCTTGCAGGAGGCCGGCGAGGCCCAGCGTGCCCAGGCCGAGCTGCAGGCGCGCATCGATGCCGCCGACGAGGCGAGTCGCGAGATACTCGCCGAGCTGCGCCGCCTGGAGGCACAGACCCGTCGCCTCCAGGCACAGGGCGAGGCCCAGGCGCCGCGCCTGGAGCGTTTGGCCGAGCGGCTCGATAAGCGCGAGGCCGCCCTGGCGACCCTGGCCGAGACCCGCGAGCGGTTGCCGGCGCTGGAAGGTGCGCTGGTCTCGCGCCTCGAGGCCTGGGTCGAGCGCGACCTGCCGTTCCTGGTGGAGGAGCGCCTGGCGCGGGTCGCGACCCTCGAGCAGGGGCTGGCCGACCCCGATGCCTCGGCCGCCGAGCGGCTGGACCGGATCCTGGCCGCCTGGCGGGCCGAGCTCGACTACGGCCGCGAGCTGGATGCCTGGCGCGGCACCCTGCACACGGGGCAGGGCGAGGATGACGACCGCCGCGAGGTGGACTTCCTGCGCCTGGGGCGCGTGGGGCTCTACTACCTGACCCCGGATGGCCGGGAGGGCGCCGTCTGGCGTGCCGACGAGGCGCGCTGGCAGCCCCTCGACGAGGCCGGGCGCGTCGAGCTGCGCCATGGCCTGCGCATCGCCCGGGACCAGCGGGCGCCGGAGCTGCTGACCTTGCCGGTCTCCCATCCCATCACCGCCGCCGCGCAGGAGGCCCGATGATCTCCCAGGTCATGCCGAGACCCAGATGGCTGGTGACAGCCGCTCTGGCCACGTTGCTGCTGGCCGGTGCACTGCCTGCCGCGGCCCAGGAGGACCCCCTGGCCACCCTGCGTGCCGAGCGCGAGGCCGCCGAGGCCCGCGATGCCGAGCGTCTGGCCGAGCTCATCGAGGATCGTGACGCCCTGGCCACGGCCCTCGAGGAGGCCCGTGCCGCCCACGCACAGGCCGAGGCGCGTGCCGCGACCCTGGCGGAGCGCCAGGCGGCACTGCAGGCGCGCGACGCGGCGCTGACGGCCCGCCAGGCCGAGCAGGGCGATGACCTCTCGGCGGTGCTGGACACCCTGGCGCGCCACAGCGGTGAGCTGCGCGATGCCCTGGCCGAGAGCTGGGTCACGGTGGGCGGTGCCGCGCTGCCACCCCGCCTGGACGATGCCGAGGTGCTGCGTCCCGAGCACCTGGAGACCCTGGGCGACGCGCTGATGACATTGACCGCCGAGACCGGTCGCATCCGGGCCTTCGAGGCCCCGGTGGCCGCCAGCGACGGCGAGATCGCCCCGCGCGAGGTGGTGCGCCTGGGCGACCTGGCGGCCTTCAGCCAGGGCGAGCTGCTCGAGCGCGGCGCCGAGGAGGACGTGCTGGCCACGCTGGCGCGCACCCCGGACGCGGTGAGCGAGCGGCTGGCCGCCTTCCAGGCCGGGGAGGGCGAGCGCGTCGCCCTGGACCCCACCCGGGGAGAGGTGATCGCCGCGCTCGCCCAGCGCCCCAGCCTGGTGGAGCGCTTCCAGCAGGGCGGCGCCGTGGGCTATGTGGTGGTGGGCCTGGGCGTCTTCGGCCTGCTGGTGGCGCTTGCCCAGTACGGCTACCTGCTCAAGGTCAGCGTCGCGGTGCGCCGGCAGCTCAGGGGGCTGGATCGCCTGCGCGAGGATAACCCGCTGGGCCGTGTGCTGCTGCGCTTCCGGGCGCTTGCGGACGACCCCTCCCCGGAGGCGCTGGAGGCGCGCCTGGACGAGGCGGTGCTGGCGGAGCTGCCGCGCCTCGAGCGGGGACAGCCGCTGGTCAAGCTGCTGGCCGCGGTGGCGCCGCTGCTGGGGCTGCTGGGTACCGTCACCGGCATGATCGTCACCTTCCAGGCGATCACCGTCTTCGGCACCGGCGACCCGCAGCTGATGGCCGGCGGCATCAGCCAGGCGCTGGTGACCACGGTGCTCGGGCTGATCACCGCGGTGCCGCTGCTGTTCGCCCATACGGCCCTGGCCGGGCGCAGCCGTCGACTCACCGGCGTCCTCGAGGGGCAGGCCAGCGCGGCCCTGGCCGAGCGCCTGGAGAGCCGTCACCCGGTGCCCGGTCCCCGCGGGAAGGCGACCCATGCTGCCGCTCTGGCTTGAGCCCCTGGCACGGCTGGTCGATGCCGGCGGGATCGTGCTGCTGGGGATCGTCGCGGTGGCCACGCTGCTCTTCAGCCTGGCCCTGGAGCGGGTGCTGTTCTTCCGCATCACCTACCGGCGAGCGCGGCGCGCACTGATCCGGCGTTGGGCCGCGCGGCCGGACCACCACAGCTGGAGCGCCCTGACCCTGCGCGAGGTCTGGACCCGCGAGCTGATCGGGCGGCTGCGCCGGCCGCTGCCCTGGCTCAAGCTGCTGGTGGCGCTCTGCCCGCTGCTCGGCCTGCTGGGTACCGTGACCGGCATGATCGCGGTGTTCGACAGCCTGGCGCTCAGCGACACCAGCCAGGCGCGGGCCATGGCCGACGGGGTGGCGCGCGCCACCCTGCCCACCCTGGCGGGGATGGCGGTGGCGGTGGTGGGGCTCTTGTTCACTACCCGCCTGGAACAGATCATCCGGCGCGAGGACCAGCGGCTGCATGACCGCCTGGCCCGCGCCGTGGAGGAGAACGATGCGTAGACGCCGCATGACCGCCGGCGAGGCGGGTGACGCCGGCGAGGTCAACCTGACCCCGATGCTCGACGTGGTCTTCATCATGCTGATCTTCTTCATCGTCACCACCAGCTTCATCAAGGAGAGCGGTGTCGAGGTCCAGCGGCCCGAATCCAGCGCCGCCGCACCCCGGCCGGATGCCCAGCTGATGGTGGCGATCACCCCCGAGGGGGCCGTCTGGGTGGATGGCGAGCCGGTGGATGCCCACCGCGTCGGTGACGAGGTCGCGGCGCTGGTCAGCGGCGAGGGCGGCGTGGTGATCCAGGCCGATCGCGAGGCCACCACGGGGCTCTTGATCGAGGTGATGGATCGCATCCGCCAGGCCGGCGTGGAGAAGGTCGCGGTGGCGGCGACCCGAGGCGCGCCATGACCCGGGTCCCGGTCGCCATCCTGGCCGGTGCCCTCCTGGCGCTGGGGCTCTTCTGGCTGCTGGCGCTGCTGGTGTCACCGCCGGAACAGGAGATCGAGGTGCTGGAGATGCCGCTGACGATGATGCAGCCGGTGGCGGCACCGGAGCCCGAGGCGGCCGAGCCTGCCACCCCGCCGCCCCCTGCGGTGCCACCGGCCGCCACCCCGCCGCCGCTGCCGGAGCCTGCCCCCTTGCCGGATGCCGCCCTGGCCCTGCCGGAGCCCGAGCTACCGGCCGAGCGGGCGGAGCCGGTGGCGCTGGACAGCTCGCTGCCCGAGCTGGCCGAGGTACGCCCCGACCCCCCGCCGCAGGAGCCACCACCCCCCGAGCCACGTCGTGAGCCGCCGCGGGAACCGCGGGCGGCGCCCGCCCCGGATTCGGTACCTTCCCCGGCCCCCGCGTCGGCATCCTCCCCGGCGGCCGAGAGCCCCGAGGAGGCGGTGGCCCGGGCGCCCGTCAGCCGCGAGCCGGTGGACGTGGGGCAGATTGCGCCCACCCGCCGGGTGCCGCCGGAGTATCCGTCGCGGGCCCAGCGTCGTGGCCTCGAGGGGTACGTCGAGCTGGCGTTCGTGATTCGCGCCGACGGCAGCGTCGACCGCTCCAGCATTCGCGTGACCTCGGCGCGCCCCGCCAACGTCTTCGACAAGGCTGCGCGCCAGGCGGTATCGCGCTGGCGCTTCGAGCCCGCCCAGGGGCTGCGTCGGGCGCGCCAGCGCCTGGAGTTCCAGCTGAGATGAATCGCCGGGAGTCAGGGATGCACCATCGCGGATACCTTCCTGTCGGCCTGCTGCTCTGCTGGCTGGTGGCCGTGACGCCGGCCCAGGCCGCCCCCCCGCTCGAGGCCGCCTTCATCGAGGACCTGCAGCGGCTGGAGGCACGCCTTCAGGGCGGCGAGCCCGCCGCGGTGAAGGAGCGTGCCCTGGCGCAGGCGCGGCGTCTGGCCGGCGGCAATGCGGCCGACCGCTGGGCCCGCGCCCTCTATCTGCAGTTGGCCGCCGGCGCCGCCTCGCGTCAGGGGGCGCCGGCACGGGCGGCCGACCTGCTCGCCGAGGCGCGTCGCCTCGACGGCCTCGAGACGGCGCAGCACGACCGCTGGTTGCACGACGAGGCACGCCTGCGCCTCGCCGCGGGGGAGCGCGAGCGGGGAAGCGAGCTGCTGGCGCAGTGGCTGTCCCGTCACCCGGGCGAGCCCGGCGACCATTGGCGCCTGACCCGGGCGCTGGCCGAGCTCGAGCGCTGGGAGGCCGCGGCGACCCGGCTGGACCAGGCACTGGCGGCGACGCCCCGGCCCGATGCCCGGCAGCAGGCGCTGGCCGGCGCCGTGCTGCGCCGTGCCGGACGCGAGGGGGAGGCGCTTGCCTTGCTCGCGGCCGGGCTTGCCGAGAGCCGCGACCCGGCACGCTGGCGCGAGGCGGCCGCCCTGGCCCAGCGTGCCGGCGAGCCAGGCCGGGCGGCGGCGATCTGGGAGGCGGGGTGGCGTGCCGGCGTGCTCAGCGGGCCAGAGGCGCTGCGCCGGCGGATCGAGCTTCACCTGGCCGGCGGCACCCCGGCCCGCGCCGCGGAGCAGCTGGCGGCGGCCCTGGCGTCCGGCGCACTGGACGACGACGAGGCCAACCGGCGCCTGCTGGCCCAGGCCTGGGAGCGGGCCAGAGATCGCGAGCGCGCCCTGGCCGCCTGGCAGGCGGTGGCGGAGCTCAGCGGGAAGGGGGAGGACTGGTCGAGGCTCGCTCGCCTGGCCCACGCCTGGGGGCGCGACGCGCTGGCCGAGCGGGCCCTGGCTCAGTCCGGCCAGCGCCCAGCGCCATAAACGCTGTACGTTGAGCCGCAAGGCCCCTCGCCGGGAGCCTCGGGGGCGATACCCTGCAGGCTTGCTCCTTGCTCCTTGCT
>NZ_AXCA01000151.1:0-2507 GCF_000475415.1 Halomonas sp. PBN3
ACGTGGACAAGGAACTGGAACGCCGCGGCCACCGCTTTTGCCGCTATGCCGACGACCGTGTGCCACGAAGGCGCGCAACCGAGCACAAGCTCGCTGCGTAGCCATGCTGCACAAGAGATGAGGGCGGGCCCCTCGGAGCCGCTGTGCAGGCGGAGGCTCCAAACCACCCACTACTGCTGCCTTTAAGAGAGGTGGTGGGAAGCGAGATGGGAAAAGGCGAGCCAAGAGCTCGTCAGGTGAGGACTGCAGAGCCGAACGTGAGTGAACCGCTGATGACGTGTCGAAAGCGTAGGAATGACGTCAAAACCGGGGAGCGGTCGTTACCCCGGGACAAGTCTGGGGGGCGCCTGCTGACTGCCCAGACGGCGTCCGGCATGAAGGTGGCGGGAAGGCAGTCCAGGCTCTTGTGTGGAACGTGGGAACCTGTCACCCCGATGCCAAGGGAGAAACACAAATGGAGACCCCATGAGTGTGAGAGTACCGATGCGGGGTACAGGGGCGGAGCAACCCGTAGTAGTGACGAGCGTCCTGTAATGGGACGGGAGCGAAGGGGTTGCCTTATCCAGCCTGTGACATGGGCGCAACCCTTCGGGGGAGGACGCTCATGAACCAGGCAAAACCCTTTCCCATTACCAAGCGTCAGGTATGGGAAGCTTACAAACGAGTCAAGGCCAACAAGGGTGGGGCGGGTGTCGACGGCCAGACGATCGAGGACTTCGAGAGGAATTTGATCAACAACCTCTACAAGCTCTGGAATCGGCTGGCGTCAGGCAGCTACTTGCCCCCACCGGTCAGGCGAGTGGAGATCCCGAAGAGCGATGGCAAGACCCGACCACTGGGAATCCCCACGGTGTCTGACCGGATCGCCCAGATGGTAGTCAAGCAGGCCCTGGAGCCGAGGCTGGAGCGACATTTCCACCCGGATTCCTATGGGTATCGGCCAAACAAGTCCGCACACCAGGCATTGGCACAAACCAGAAAGCGTTGCTGGCGGTATGACTGGGTCGTCGACCTCGACATCAAGGGGTTCTTCGACGCTATCGACCATCAGCTGCTGATGAAGGCCGTGCGCCATCATGCCAAGGAGCGCTGGATTCTGCTCTATCTGGAGCGCTGGCTGACGGCGCCCGTGATGATGCCGGATGGCACTTGCCACCAGCGTGATCGTGGGACACCGCAAGGTGGCGTCGTCAGTCCGCTGTTGGCCAACCTGTTTCTGCACTACACGTTCGATGCCTGGATGGGGAGGCACTTTCCCGGCGTACCTTTCGAGCGATATGCGGATGATGGGGTCTGCCACTGTCGGTCGCAGCAACAGGCCGAGCAACTGAAAGCCGCACTGGAGGAACGCTTCGCGGCGTGTGGGTTGGAGCTCCACCCGGAGAAGACCAAGATCGTCTATTGCAAGGACGACGATCGGCGTCAGGACTACCCTGTCCACAGCTTCGACTTTCTGGGCTACACCTTTCGGCCCCGGAGATCGAGGAATCGGTACGGGAAGTTCTTCATCAACTTCACGCCGGCGATCAGCAACAAGGCCGGGAAGGCCATTCGGCAGACGGTACGACGGTGGAATCTGCAGTTACGCAGTGACAAGTCGTTACGCGACCTGGCGAACATGTTCAATGCCTGGATCAGGGGCTGGGTCCGGTACTACGGGGCCTTCTACAAGTCGGCACTGTATCCGACGCTGCGACAGATAGACCGACGACTCGTGAGGTGGGCGACCCAGAAGTTTAAACGGTTGAGGGGGCATCGCCGGCGGGCTAGTCACTGGCTGGACCGTGTGGCGCGACAGAATCCTCGGCTGTTTGCCCACTGGCCGCTGCTGTATGGGCAGGGTTGGGTAAGAAGAGCCGTATGAGCTGAGAGGTTCACGTACGGTTCTGTGAGCGCCTCGGGGGGAAGTTCCCCGGGGCGACTCGACTGCAGGTGTATGTCAGGAGTCGGCGAGCGGGCGAGCGCGTCATGGCCAGTCTGAGTGATTTTCTCGAGAGCTCACTCAGGCTGACGGTCAATCGCGACAAGAGTGCGGTGGATCGACCCTGGCACCGGGGGTATCTGGGCTACACGCTGACCCGACACAAGCGGCCGAAGCTGACGCTGGCCAAGACCAGCCTGCAGCGCCTGATGCAGCGTGTCCGCGAGATCCTCAAGCGTGGCAGGGGGCGCAACATACGGCGCGTTATTGAAGAGTTGACCCCGGTCCTGCGGGGCTGGGCCAACTACTTCTCCTTCGTCGACGTAAAGCGCCCGCTGGAAGCGCTGGAGGGTTGGATACGTCGCCGACTGCGTTGCGTGATCTGGCGGCAATGGAAACGCCCGCGGACACGGCGCCGCAAGCTACGGGCGCTGGGACTGGACGACCATCGGGCGTGGAAGTCAGCGGGAAACGGGCGAGGCCCTTGGTGGAACGCCGGCGCCTCGCACATGAATCAGGCCTTGCCACGGAAATGGTTCGAGCAGCAGGGCCTGATCTCGGTACTCGATACGGTCAAGAGGGCTTA